>DASROV010000178.1:0-4473 GCA_035646755.1 Trueperaceae bacterium
GCCGATCACGCTCTACAGCACTACGCAGGCCGTGCGCGGCGCCACCGCGATGTCGCCGTCCGCCCCCGGCACCGCCTTCCCGCGGTGGATCGGCTGGCTCGAAGGCGAGACCTCGAGCGGGGCGTTCGGGGTCGACGCCGAGTGGTCGGCGTACGCCATGCTGATCGCAAACGGCGGCGTCGGGGGGTCCGAGCCGCTCGAGCTGGGCCGAGCCGATGTCCACGACGAGCGCCAACTAGTGGTGCTCGGCCCACCCGCCGCCTCGGCGACGACGGGCACTGCGACTGCGGGCAGCACGACTGCGGACACCACGACTGCAGGCACCACGACTGCAGGCACCCCGACTGCAGGCACCCCGACTGCAGGCAGCGCTGCCGTCACCGGCGCGCGGGCGCTGTGGCTTGGCGTCGATGGCACCTTGCAGCTCACCACGCTCCAGGCTGCCGACGAGACGGCCGACGAGACGGCCGAGGTCGGCGAGACCGTCGACCTCGGTGAGTCTGGCAGGCCCTTGGCCGTGCTCGCCGAGCACGTCTACTGGCACGTCGATGAGTTCGTGAGGCGCACGGTGCCGAGCGCCACCGGGACCGCTCGGACGAACGCCGGGGAGCCGATAAGCGTGGCCTGGTCGCCGGTGATCATCGCCGACGCGGAACTCGCGGCCACCGGCGACGTGGGCGACGAGACCCGCACGACCATCGCCTGGTACGGCCGCACTCAGGGCGGCGCGGTCGAGGTCTACGCCAGCGACGATTCCCGGGCGTTCACACCGAACCTGGCCGACCGCGTCGGCGCGGTTATGGGCTGGAGCCCGTGGGCGTTGTGGCAGGAGGCCGCTGGCCAACTGCTCACGTCCTTGCTCGTCGGGGTCGTGGCGGCGATAGCGCTCTCCCCTTTGCTCTTCGCTTTCAGCTTCCTGGTCGCAAGCGTAAAGGGCGTGAGGGAGCGGCCGGCACTCGGCGGCGTGGCGCTCGGCGCCCTCACGCCGCTGGCGGTGGCGTCGTTCATCGCCCTTCGCTTCCCGCAGAGCGGCGTCGCTCAACTTAGTCAGCGTGGCCTCGTTGTCGCCTTCTCGGCCCTCGCGCTCGGCGCCGTCGTCGCCTACCTGGTGAACTACCGCGCCGACCGCGAGGCCCAGCTCGGGGTGCTGTTCGCGGCCTTCAGCGTGGTGTTGGTCGCGGTCAGTGGTTGGGCCTTTGTCGAGTACGACGTCTGGGCTCCGGTAATGGGCCTCGGCTGAGCCCGACTCAACGGGACCGCCGCGGTTCGCACCGCAGGGTCGCGCCGCGGAGTCGCGCCGCGAGGCCTCGGGGGAGTCGAGCCGCCGGCGAACGACGGCTCATAGCCCGCCCCTGACGGCAGCTTGCGGCGTTATCCGAGAGGCGGGCGTATGTTAGTCTGCCGTGTGACTTTCAAAGTGGGTGACCACGTCGTCTACCCTTCTCAGGGTGCGGGCGTCGTACAGGAGCGCACCAAACGCGAAGTTCTGGGCGAAACGCACGAGTACCTCAAGGTGGTGTTCGTCCGTGGCGACATGGAAGTCCTCGTGCCTCTGAAAAAAGGCGAAGAGGTAGGGTTGCGCCACACGGTCGGCAGTGACGAGATCGAGCGCCTGCTCGACGCCATCCGCAGCGCCGACCTCACCCTTCCCAACCAGTGGCCACCGCGCTTCCGGGCCGAGCAGGAGATCCTCTCCTCCGGCAGCGCGTACGACCTCGCCAGGCTCATCGGCGTCCTGGCCAAGCGTGATGTCGAGAAGGGCCTCGCCGCCACCGAGCGCGAGGTGCTCGACAACGCCAAGACGATGCTCGCCAGCGAGCTCGCGGTGGTGCAAGACATCGATCTCGCCGCCGCCAACCTGCAGCTCGACGAGGTGATCGCCTACCACGGCACGTGAGCCCCAGCGCCGGAAAGGGCGACGGCGCTGAGCAGAATCGCCTGACGGCGAGAGGGCGCGTGAAGAGCCTGCTCGACAAGTACTCGCTTCACGCCACCAAAGGCTTCGGACAGAACTTCCTCGTCGACGAGGCGGCGCTCAACGCCGTCGTCACGGCCGCTGCCATCGAACCGGACGACACCGTGTTCGAGGTAGGTCCCGGCCTCGGCGTGCTCACCCGCGAGCTGGCCGCGCGCGCCGCCAAGGTAGTCAGCGTGGAGCTGGACAGCGCGCTGCTGCCGCTGCTCGACGAGACGCTCGCTGGCCTCGAGAACGTCGAGCTCGTCAACGGCGACGCGCTAACTTTCGATCTCACCACCCTGCCAAGCGGCTCACTGCTCGTCGCCAACCTGCCTTTCAACGTGGCCACGCCGGTCATCGCGCGGGCACTCGAGTCACTTCGCTTCGAGCGCCTCGTCTTCCTCGTGCAACGCGAGGTCGCCGAGCGCCTCGTGGCGGCGCCCGGCACGCCGCCTTTCGGGGCGCTGTCGCTGCTGGTCGCGCACTTCGCGAGCGGCCGGATCGTACGCGACGTCCCGCCTGGGGCGTTCATGCCGCCACCGAAGGTCACCTCCAGCGTGGTGCGGCTCGATGTCCACGAGTCGGCCCGGCCCCGGCCCGAGCTCTTCGCGCTCATCCGGCGTTCGTTCGCGCACCGGCGCAAGACGCTCAAGCGCAACCTCGCCTACGCCGGCTACCCTCCTGAAATGGTCAATGCGGCCATGGCCGGCGCCGGGCTCGACGACCGCGTGCGGGCCGAGACGCTCGACCTGGCGACGTTCGCACGACTGCTCGACGCGCTTGCCGAAGACGCCTGAGGGCGGACCCAAACGATTACTATGTGTCGGTACACTCATCACACCCCTCGGCCGCGGTGGCCGGGACGGCCAGCCGAAGCGCCTACTCCTTCGGCGGCCGGTAGGAGCGGACAGTCATGCCTCAATTCCTCGTGGTCGGCGACGCCACCGTCGACCAGATGTACTTCGTAAGCGAGTTCCCGGAGGCCGGGGGCGAGATAAGCGCCACCCGGTCGATAATGGAGCCGGGAGGATCGGGCGGCACCGTGGCCACGGTGTTGGCCCGGCTCGGCAACCCCACGCGCATCGCCACGCGCGTCGGTACCGGGCCGCTGGCCGAGCTCGCCTTGCGCAATATGAAAGCGGCAGGCGTCGACCTGCGCATGGTGCAGGTCGACCAGCAGCACCAGACGAGCAGCGTGACCCTGCTGGTGACGCCCGACGCGCAGCGCACGATGATCAGCGCCGCCGGCGCCAGTCGCCACCTCGATTCCGCCCAGCTGAGGGAGGCCGACGTGGCCGACTGCGACGCCCTCGTGATGAGCGCATACAGCCTCGTCGGCGGGCGGCAGAAGGAGTACGCGCTGCGGTCGTTGGAGCTCGCCAGGACCCTCGGCTTGAGCACCTTCATCGACCTCGGCACAGGCGCCGTCGCAGCGCTCGGCGAGCGCCTCGTCGATCACGTGAGGAGCGCCGACTACCTGCTGATGAACGAACTCGAGCTTTACAACCTCACCGGCGAGCAGACGATAACGGGCGGCGTCAACTACCTGCGCTCGCGCGGCATCGAGAACCTGGTCGTCAAGGTCGGCGAGAACGGCTCGATCCTGTTCACTCCTGAGCACAACGAGCTCGTCGAGGCGCACGACATCGACGGGGTAATCGACAGCACCGGCGCCGGCGACTACTACACAGGCGCCTTCGCGCACGCGGTGATGAACGGCTTCGAGCCACTTACGGCCGCGCGCATGGCCAACGTCGCCGGCGCGCTCAACACCACCAAGGTGGGCGCGCAGACGGTCCAGCTCGACGCGGACATGCTCGAGGAGTTCGGCGCCGAGCTGTCGACGGCGCCGGCGTGAGGGTGGCCGGCGTGAGATGGTCGGTAGTGTCGCTGCTGGCGCTTATCGGCGCGCTGGCGGCTTGCTGCCCTCCTGGCGTCGCGACGAGCGCAGCGCCTGAAGGCCCGACGAGCGTCGCCGCGGCAACCGGGGCCGAGGCCGGTCGCGGTTACGGCTTCGCCATGCTTGGCCAGGCCACGGCCGGCGGCGGCGACAGCGAAGCTCCGGGCGCCTCAGCCGCCGGCGCTGGCGACAGCGCCGAGGGCGGCGAGCGAGCCGTCTTCGAGGCGCGGTTCGAGAGCGCCTGGCGCCTCGTGGCCGAGCGCTACTGGAACCTGGACAGCCTGGCGGTCGACTGGAACGAGGTCGGCGAGCGCTACCGCGCCAAGCTCGATGAGGTGGACAGCGAAGACGAGCTCTACGCGCTGTTGGAGGAGATGTACGAACAGCTCGGCGACAACCACTCGGTGTACGTCCCGCCCGCCCGGGTCGCTGAGATACGCGACTCGTACGGCGATCTGCCGTGCATTGCGGTGTTCGACAGCTCAGCCACGATCCGGCAGCCGTTGCTCCGCGCGCTGCGCGCGCAGGCACCGAACGCAGTCGCCACCGACTCCAGCGGTCCCGTCGAGTACGGCATGACGACGGCGGGCGGGCTTGACGTCGGCTACGTTCGCCT
>DASROV010000179.1:0-2709 GCA_035646755.1 Trueperaceae bacterium
GGTGGGCGCTGACGCCGACGCTGCCGCCGACGCTGCCGAAGAGGGAGGGGGCTACGATGATCCAGATCAGACTCAGCTATCGTTCGGCCCGGGCGACTAACCCGTCCTCGGGAACCACTGGCGCGCACGCCAGCTAACCAGCACCTTCACCGCAGGTCGCGCCGCGCGACCGAAGGAAACGGGAGTGAGATGAACATCCAGAAGCTTATGAAAGAGGCGCAGAAAGCGCAGCGCAAGGTCACCGAGGCGCAGGAGCGCCTTGCCGCCATGACCGTCGAAGCCAGCGCCGGCGCCGGCATGGTGACGGCGACGGTGAAGGGCGACGGCAGCATCGCGTCGGTGCGCATCGACGCCAGCGTCGTCGACCCCGAAGACGTCGAGATGCTCGAAGACCTCGTCACCGCGGCCGTGGCCGAGGCCCAGCGCCAGGCCAAGGAGCTGCAGGAACGTGAGATGGGCGAAGCGATGGGCGGCATGGGCGGACCTGGCGGACTTGGCGGTCCAGGAGGAGCCGGCGGCCCGGGGGGCATGTTCTGAGCAGCGCCACAACGAGTCGACGCGCATGAGGTACCCCGCAGCCCTTACCACGCTGATCCGCGAGTTGGGTCGCCTCCCCGGCATCGGCCCTAAGAGCGCGCAACGACTGGCCTTCCACCTGTTCAACCGCCCGGAGGCCGACGTGCGCTCCCTGGCGGACGCCCTCGTCAACGCCAAGACCGGCCTGGCGCGCTGCCCGCTCTGCTTCAACATCATGAGCGCGGGCGAGGCGAGTTGCGCCGTGTGCTCCGATCCGAACCGCGACGAGCGGATCATGTGCGTCGTCGAGCAGCCGGCCGACCTCCTCGCCATCGAGCGCAGCGGTGAGTTCCACGGCCTTTATCACGTGCTGCACGGTGCGCTCAGTCCCATGAACGGGATCGGTCCCGAGCAGCTGACTATCGCGCCGCTGCTCGCACGGCTCGAAGGCGTAACCGAGGTCGTGTTGGCCACGTCAACGACCGTGGAAGGCGAAGCCACCGCGATGTACCTGGCCAGGCAGGTGGCGGAGGCGGGTCCGATGGTCACCCGTATCGCCTACGGCCTGCCTGTGGGTGGCGACCTCGAGTACGCCGACGAAGTGACGCTCGGCAAGGCCATGAGCAACCGTCGCGAGGTCTGAAACAGCGTCGCGAGCGGGCGGGTTCGGCTCCTGCTGGCGCCCGTCGCCGGCAGGTGATCACCCTCTCTCGGCCCGCCACGAGGGCGCCGGGGCGGCCACTTGACGGCCGCGGAACCGCACGTATAATGGCCGCGCTTTCATAGAGGGGGCCAAAGAAGTTGCCGTTGGACAAAGCCAAGAGCCGTGCCAAGAGCGGTGCCAAGAGCCGTGCCAAGAACCGTCTGGTCATCGTGGAATCTCCCACCAAGGCCCGCACCATCAGCCGCTTTCTACCTGCCGATTTTCAAGTAGAGGCGAGCATGGGCCACGTCCGGGACCTGCCTTCGAACGCGGCGGAGATACCCTCGGAGATCAAAGGCGAGACGTGGGCCCGCCTCGGCGTCAACGTCGACGAGGGCTTCAAACCCGTGTACGTCGTCTCGCCCCGCAAGAAGGACGTCGTCAAACGGCTGAAGGCGGCGTTGAAGAACGCCGACGAAGTGTTCATCGCGACTGACGAGGACCGCGAGGGCGAGTCGATCGGCTGGCACCTCGTCGAGCTGCTCGAGCCGAAGGTGCCTGTACACCGCATGGTGTTCCACGAGATCACCGAGCAGGCAATCCTCGATGCTTTGGAGAACACCCGTGCCATCGACGAGAGCCTCGTCGACGCACAGGAGACGCGGCGTGTCCTCGACCGACTCGTCGGCTACGCCATCAGCCCGCTGCTGTGGCGCAAGATCGCCCCGCGCCTGTCGGCGGGCCGCGTGCAAAGCGTAGCCGTGCGACTGTTGGTGCTGAGGGAACGCGAGCGCATCGCGTTCATGCCGGCTTCCTATTGGGACCTCAACGCCCGTCTGGCCAAGGCCAAGGACGATTTCCAGGCCTCGCTCACGCACATGGGCGGGGTGCGCATCGCCCAGGGGCGCGACTACGACCCCGACACCGGCCGCCTCAAGGAGGCCGCGCAGCAGGGCGAGGGCGTGGTTGCTCTTGACGAAGCGACCGCCCGCCGGCTTGTCGATGGCGCCCGCCAGGGAGCGTGGACGGTCGACGCCGTAGAAGAGCGCGAGACCACCCGCTCGCCGGCGGCCGCCTTCACGACCTCGACACTGCAACAGGAAGCGAGCCGGAAGCTGGGGCTGGCCGCCAAGGACACCATGCGGCTCGCGCAGTCGCTTTACGAGAACGGCTACATCACCTATATGCGCACCGACTCGATAAACCTCTCGACGGAAGCGCTAACTGCCGCTCGCGAGGCGATCGTGCGGCGCTATGGGCAGGACTACCTGATCGCCGAGCCGCGCCAGTTCAAGCAGGGCTCGCGCAACGCCCAGGAGGCGCACGAGGCGATAAGGCCGGCTGGCACCGACATGAAGACGGCCGAAGAGCATCACCTTCAGGGCCGCGAGGCCGCTCTCTACGATCTCATCTGGAAGCGCACGGTAGCAACGCAGATGGCCGATGCGCGCTTGAAGTTCGTCACCGCGCGCATCGATGCGCGGCCCGCCGGCGGCATCGACCTGGCAGCGATCCCGGCAGCCAAGGACGCGACGCTGCGCTTCAGGGCG
>DASROV010000180.1:0-5227 GCA_035646755.1 Trueperaceae bacterium
CCCCAACCCGAACCGCTGCCGCCATCGTCGTCACCGTGTCGGTCGTAGGCGCAACCGCGGAAGCCGCGGATGAGGAACTTTATCGCCCAGACGACGGCGATGATGAACAGGATCGTGCCGATGAAGTTGAGGAACCCCAGCCCGAACCCCATGCCCATCCCGTGGCCGAAACCGTATGCGTATGCCATCTCGTGCCCCTTTCCGTGAGAGGCGCAGCAGGGCACCTCTCGGACAGGTGCAATGTAGGTTCGCCGCGGTGAACGGTGGGGGTGTGACCAGTGAACGCCATGTGAACGCAGCCGTCGAGCTCGACTAGCGCGCTCGCGAACGACCTCGGCCCCGACCTCGCCAACGACCTCGCGGCGCGCTCAGTCGTCCTCGACCGGCAGCTTGCGCCAACCCCAGATCGTCGTCGTTTCGTCGGCGGCCAGCTTGTGGCCGACCTCGCTAAGCTGCCTGGTGATCTGCCCGCGGTGGTGGGCGTCGTGCTGCATGAAGTAGGCCATCATCTGAATCACGCGGCGGGGCATGCCCTTGATGCGGCCGTCGCCGCGCTCGATGGCGCCTGCGAACAGCTTGACGAGCGTCTCGCGGTTGTCGCGCAGCGCCGCCTCGGCCTCCTCCCTTGTCACCTCTTTGGCCTTCAGGGTCGGCCCGACATCAGCCCCGCCCATCTTCGTGAACGTCCGCCGCAACGAGTGGATGTGCGCGACGATGGCGGCGACCGTGCGGCCCTTGGCGATGGGCGGGGCGTGCCACAGCTCCTCGGGGACCGCGGCCGTCAGGTACTCGGTTACCCGCATGGCGTGGTCGAAAGCGTCAAGAAGCTCCTTGTCGATCTCCAGCGGCCTACGGCGTCCCATCCGAAGATGTTAGTGCGCGTAGCCAACCTTGGTGGCGCACCGGATCCGGGCGCTCATCCCGGCTAACATCGGGCTGGGACTCGCGGGTGCCGTTGCCGGTGCAACGTCGACGGTTCCGCGGGGCGAGATCGGAGCCGCCATGGAGTACAGGATCGTAGGTCGCACAGGGGTGAAGGTCTCCAGCCTCTGCCTTGGCACGATGACGTTCGGTGACGCCGCTGACGAGCAGGAGTCCGGCCTTATGTTCGAGCGCGCACTCGAGGCCGGCGTCAACTTCATCGATACCGCCGACGTGTACAACGCCGGCCGCACCGAAGAGATACTCGGCAGGCTCATCAAGGGCAGGCGCGACGAGTTGGTTATCGTCAGCAAGGTGTTCGGTCGTACCTTCCCAGGCGTAAATCCAGGCGGCAACTCACGTAGGCACATCGTGCGCGCCGTCGAGGCGTCGCTCAAGAGGCTCGGCACCGATAGGCTCGACTTCTACCTCCTTCACCAGTTCGACGACAGCGTGGCCATCGAGGAGTCCTTGCGCGCGCTCGACGACCTCGTCAGGCGGGGGCTGGTCCTCTACGTTGGGGCAAGTAACTTCGCCGCCTGGCAGTACATGAAGGCGTTGGGTATCGCGGAGCGCGAGGGCCTCGAGCGCTTCTCGCTTATCCAACCGATGTACAACCTGGTCAAGCGGCAGGCCGAGGTCGAAATCCTGCCCATGGCGTTGGCCGAAAGGCTCGGCGTGATCGGCTTCAGCCCGCTCGGGGGTGGGCTTCTTAGCGGCAAGTACCGGCGGGCGCGCAATGCGCGTAGCGACGAGGACGTACCTGACGGCGGCGCGCCGGGTCGTTTGGTCGAGAACGATCGCTATAAACGCCGCTACGGTTCGGCGTCGTACCACGAGACGGCCGAGCGCTTCGCGGCGTACGCCGGGGCCGCCGGCGTCGATCCGGTGACCTTGGCGGTCGCCTGGAGCGCGGCGCATCGCGCCGTGACGGCCCCGATAATCGGCGCGCGCAGCGTAGCGCAGTTGGAGCCGTCCTTGGCTGCGGCCAACTTCGCGATGACACCAGCGATGCACGCCGAGATAAGCGCGCTGGCTCCGGAGGTCCCGCCGGCCCACGACCGGCGGGAGGAGGCCTAACGAGGACAGGTAGTGGCGCTCACCTCGTCATCGTTGACGAGGACGGGGAGCCGACTAAGCTATCGCCACCTGGAAGTCACGCAACTCGTAACCCTGCACAAGATCATTGAAGCCGACGCGAGGCGGCTTCACCAGGCGCAACCCGTCGAGCGAGAGCAGCCGGTGCAGGAACACGTCGGCCTCCTCCAACGCCAGGAAGCTACCGGGGCAACGGTGGTGACCGTCACCGAAGGAGTAGCCGTAGGGCTGCACGCCGCGAGTGGTTATCCGCCGGTCGGGGTCGAGGCACAGCGGGTGCGGACCCACCGCCGCCTCGTCGGCGTTCGCCGAACGGATGTCGAGCCCGACGCGCGTGCCTTTCGGCAGGGTTACTGGTCCGTCGGACGTGGGCACGTCGAGGTCGCCCTCGAGGCGCCGGAACAAGCGGCCGACCACCGGCTCGAGCCGCACGATCTCGGCCAGCAACGCCTGGCGCTCCTTCTCGTCGCCGTTGACGTAGCGCGCTAGCAACTCCTCGTCGTCGAGCAGGTGCCAGGCCGATATCGCGATGAACTCGCGCGTCGTGACCATGCCGGCGGCGCCGTAGGTGATCGCCTCGATGAGGATGTCGCGGTCGGCCGCGCCTTGGGCGATGAGGTGCGAGATCACGTCGTCACGCGGCTCGAGCCTGCGAGCGGCGATGGCCGGCTTCACGTCGGCCTGGAAGAAACGCAGGATGCCGAGCTGAAGTCGCAGGAACCTCATGACGGCGGCGGGGCGCCACGACAGGGGCGCTGGCCCCAGCGAGAGGAAGGCGTCGAGCCTGGCGTGCATGCCCGGCTTGCGGCTGTTGGTGAGGCCGACGACCTGCGCCGCGACGCTTACCGCCAGCCGCATCGCCAAGGTGCTTAGATCGGCCTTCCCCGCACTGCGGAGCTCGGCGATCAGCTCCTCGGTCAGCTGTTCCATAACCGGCCGATAGCGTTCCTTGGCCGCCTTGGGCGTGAAGAAGTGGGCGATCGCCGTGCGTTGCGAGCGGTGCTCATCGCCGTCCTGGAACAGCACCGGCGGCCTCAGTTCGACCGGGCTCTTGGCGATGTCGCTTACGCCGAAGCCGTCTTGCATGGCGACGTCGCCGGCCCGCAGCACGCTCCTCACGCCAGCGGCCGAGTTGACGCTGACCTTGCCGCTCTCACCGAGCTGCACGGCTGGACTGCCGGTGAGCAGCGGCGCACCCGGCGGTTGACTGCGCCGACCGGCGGCCGCGCCGTGATACGGGCAGCCGTTCCCAGCGACCGGGTTCGGGGGCAGCGAAGGGCTTACGTCGTCTTGGCGCTCGGTGGTGGTCTCCATCGAAAGTTATGATACATGGTGTTTCAGATGAGACGTAAGGAGCCGAGGTGACCGCACGCGACGAGGCCGGCTACCCGGAGACGACACCGGCGAAGCCCCGCACCGACGCGCGGATCCTCAAGACCCGCCTCAGGCTGCGCGAGGCGCTGGTACGCCTTACGCTCGAGCGTGGCTACGAAGCCGTCACCATCCGCGACCTCACGGACGCGGCCGACGTCGGTTACGCCACCTACTTCCGCCACTACCGCGACAAGTCAGAGCTGCTTCTCGACCTGCTCGAGGAGCTGCTCGCCGAGCTCATGGCCCTGCTCGAGCCGACGCTAAGCGCCGCCGATACCAGCCGCGACGGAGCTATCGTCTTCGGTCACGTCAAGGAGAACGCCGCCCTGTACCGGGTGCTACTCGCCGCTCAACGCTCAGTCACGCTGTTGCCGCGAGCGTCCGAGGTCGCCATGGACGGACTCCTGCGCAAGTTCAGGCCGAAGCCGGACGCCATCGTCCCGCCCGAGGCGGCCGTCAACCACCTGATCGCGTCGTTCATCGCGCTGGTGGAGTGGTGGTTGGCGAGCGGCATGAAACAGACGCCCGACCGCATGGGCCGGGCGTTCGAGGTCCTCATATTGCGCCCCACGCGGGAAGCGGCTTTCGAGGGCGTGCCAGTTAGCTAGGCCGGCATCGGCGCCCATCCAGGCGCTACGCTCGGGCCCGCCTCCGGTTAAATCGGCGCCGCAGCGAACATCCTCGCCAGGAAGCCGTCGATGGACAGTGGCCGGATGCCGTAGCGCTGCGCTACCTCCGGCGTCAGGGTCTCGTCGTGCGGCGTCACGGCGGCGATTGACAGCAGGTGTGTGAGCAGCCCTGCGACCGGCCCCTCCGCAGTCGTTACCGGCTGACCCATGGGAAGGCGCTCGACGGTAAGCGGCAGGCCCGAGGCGCGCGCCATCCTGTCGACGATCTCGCCGTGTGAAGCCGTGTCGGTGGCGAACTCGATCACCGTGGTCGACTCTCCCGAGGTCGGTGGCCCCGCCAGGAGGATCTCGGTAACCAGCTTGACGACGTCGCCTTCGTCGACGAACACCTTGGCCGCATCATGTTCGCCCATGAGTTGGATGCGCGTGCCCGCCTGGAGTTGCGCGCCCAACACGAAACCGACCCAGTCCTGCATGAACAACGCCGGCCGCACGAACGTGGCCGTCTGGCCGGTAGCGCGGATGGCGTTCTCGCCCTCTCCCTTCGCGCGACTGAGTTCGGGAGCGTCGAGGCCGGCTCCGAGCGTCGACAGGTAGACGAAGTGCTCGACGCCAGCCCGCTTGGCGGCCTCAGCCAACGCCGCGGCGGCGTTCACGTCGATGGCCTCGGTAGAATCCGGAGGCGCTCGTTTGGTGCCGGACGCCGTCATCAGCACCGACTTGACGCCCGCCAGAAGCGAATCGAATGACTCCGGCTGCCTCAGGTCCGCTTCGACCACCTCGGCGCCCTTCGCCCGCAGCTCATCTGGGTCGGTGAAGCGCCCCGCGCGCCGCATGGGTGAGCTCGACTCCGGCCTGACGACCGCCCTTACCCGCTCACCCTTGGCCAGCAGGGCCTTGGCGACCTGTCCTCCGAGCGATCCGGTTGCCCCGACTATCAAGTACATGCGTCTCCTCCTTCGCGGTGTTGGTCTACACGGTAATGGCCTACACGGTAATGGTCTACACAGAGATGGTGCGAGTTCCGGCGTGACGCCGCCGTTACGTGGAGGCGGCCTGGGAGCAGCAAGCGCCACTGGCAGGCGCGACATTAAACTGGGCAGGCATGCCCCTCGACCCTGACATCAAGACCTACCTCGACGAACTCGCCGCCACCAACGCTCCCAAGCTATGGGAGGCGCCACTTGCCTCGGTGCGGGAGAACC
>DASROV010000181.1:0-3159 GCA_035646755.1 Trueperaceae bacterium
CGGTCCCGGGCGGCAGGCTCCCGAACTTGCCGAACCACGCTGACACCCCTTCCGGTAGGGCGAAGTCGTCTCGTCCGCTCTCGACGTCGAGCGTGTTGACGAACGCCTGGACGAAAGCCAGGTCGTCGGGGGCCGGCTTCTGGCCGGGCTGAAGCGCGTCGCGTCTGTTCATCTGGTAACTACCATAGCATATTGACAGGTTAGCTGAAACCGTCGTAGACTATTAGCAGGTTACAGGCGTGGTCAAGACCCGCACGAGGCGGCACGACCCTTAACTGGATAGGACGAGCACATGAACTCAAACCTCAGCGACTACCAGTACGCCAGTGGTTGGCACCGGCAGGCGGAGCTCCTCGACGAAGCCCGCACGATCCACCAAGGCAGGCGCGCTCTTCAAGCTCGCAAGCTCGAGCGTGCACGGCCACAACGGATCGCCGCGCAGCGGTCCCTGCAAAGGCGTCCCGGAATCGACGCCAGCGGCGGGCCGGCGCTAGCTGGGACCGCGTCGCAACTCCCAGCCCGTCGCTGGCGCCAGCTAGCCACACGCGTTGGCGCGACGGTAGGGGTAGCGCTCGGCCGGCGGCTCGAGGCCCGCGGCGAGTGCGCGACGGCAACGGCGGCACATCAGCCCCGGCACTAGCCAAGCCGTCGCGACCGCGCCAGCCCGCCGAGCGGCGCCCGGGCTGACGCGGTTCTCGCGTGGCGTGGTGGCTCACTCCCTGGCTCACTCCCTGGCTCAGTCCCAGGGTCATTCGGAGGCTCCCTGCCTGGCAAGCCCGTGACTCACTCCAGCGCAGGCGTGAAGTCCATGGTGCTCCTCAGCGGCAGCACCGGGATGAACAGCGTCGCGATCCAAGCGATTACCACGATGTACATCACGTAGCTGTAAACCTTCGTTATCGCCTCGGTGAACGAGGCCTTGACGCCCGCGTCGACCTGCTGCACCACGCGTTCGGCCTGCTGTTCGAACTGCTCTCGCAGGCCGCTGATGAACGCCCAGCGTGCCTGCGGCGAGCGGGCGGAGGCCGCGTAGCCGCGCATGATGCCGGCCTGAGCCTCGGACGGCACGCCGACCTCGCCGAGCGTCGCGCGTATCGCCTCCTCGTCCCCGGCCTCGACAGCGGCCACCAGGCTCTCAAGCTGCTCGGCCATGGCTTCCCTGACGGCGTCCGCGACGTTCCCGGTGCTCGCCACCCGCTGGGCCTCGCCGCCGACGTCGCCACTCGGCACGCCGACCGGCGCGTCACCGAGGTTGGTGGCGAAGGCCGTGGTCAGGGTGACGGTGAGGACCGTGCCGAGGATGGCCGTACCGATCGCGCCGCCGATCTGCCGGAAGAACTGGCTGGCGCTGGTCGCCTGGCCAAGCTGGCGGGGATCGATGGCGTTCTGAATAGCCAACGTGTACAGCGGCATCGAGGGCCCGATGCCGAGGCCGGTGATGACCATGTAGAGCGTGACTCGAGCCACGGTCACGTCGGGCGTGAGGCGCGAGAGCAGGAAGATGCCGATGAACAGCAGCACGCCGCCCACGAGGATGAGCAGGCGGTAACGGCCGATGGCCGAGACCAGTTGCCCCGCGACTATCGAGCCGAACACCACGCCGAGCGACAGCGGCACCAGCGTGAGGCCCGCCGCCGTCGCCGATACGCCGAGCACGTTGATCATGAACAGCGGCAGGAACGCGACCGTGCTGAGGAAGGCAGCGCCCTGGAAGAACAGGGCGATGTTGGAGGTCCTGAACACCGCGTTGTCGAAGAGCTTGAGGTCGAGTATCGGGTTGCTGCTGCGCAATGAGCGCAGCACGAAGGCGGCGAGCATGAGCGCGGCGAAGGCCAGCATGCCGATAGTCACAGGTGATGACCATGGATACTGGAAACGGTCGAGCTGCAGCGCCACGACCAGCGGGGCCAGCCCGAGCAACAGGAACACCGCCGCCGGCAGGTCGAGGCGCCCTCGCTCGCCGCGCGGCAGCAACGGTGGCATCCTGCGGGCGATGAACCACAGCGCCACGGCGCCGAACGGCACATTGACGTAGAACACCCAGCGCCAGCCCTCGATGTCGGGGATGATGCCGCCGGCGTTGTCGGTGAGGAAACCCCCGATCAGCGGCCCGAGCACGCTGGCTATGCCGAACACCGCGCCGACTAGCCCCTGGTACTTGCCCCTGACGTTAGGAGGGAACAGGTCGGCGATGATTATGAACGCCATGCTGAACAGCCCCGCGCCGCCGAACCCCTGGATGGCGCGGAAGACGATTAGCTGGTTCATGCCGTCGCCGAGCAGCGGCAGCGGGCCGAACTCGCCCGCCAAGCCGCACAGGATCGAGCCGGTGAGGAACACGCTGACCGCGACCAGCTCGATGGTCTTGCGGCTGTACATGTCGGCCAACTTGCCGTAGATGGGTACCAACACCGTCGAGGCGACCAGGTACGCGGTGATTACCCAGGCGTAGCGGCTGAGGCCGCCGAGGTCCTCGACGATGCGCGGCAGCGCCGTGGCCACGATCGTCTGGTCGATGGCACCGAGGAACATGGCAAGCAGGATGCCGATGAGGGTGTAGTTACGGTCACGATTCGACAACGACATGCTGGCTCCTTCTTGCGGGTCGGAAGGGCGGGTCGGAAGGCCGGCTCAAAGCCGAGCCGTAATATTACGCCTCTCCGGCGTGCGCGGCGCAAGCCCGCCCGACGCTATACGTGGGCGCAGCCAGCCCCACCGTCCGCTTCGGTTCGCCCGCGAAGGCTGTTGGTGTCAGACCGCGGCCAGCGCCCTCGCGAGCTCGGCCGGTTTCATGTCGAAGAGCGAGCCGATGCCGACGACCCGGGCCCCGGCCGCGAGATACTCCGGCGCGGTAGCCAGGGTGACGCCACCGGTGACCATGAGCTCGAGATCCGGGTAGGGGCCAAGCAGGTCTCGCACGTAGGCGCTCGCGCCCATCCGACCGACAGGGAAGACCTTTACCAGGCCCCCCGTCGCCCTCGCGGCGGCATGGACCTCGCTAGGGGTCAGCGCGCCAGGAACGTAAAGGACGCGGTGGCGTTCGGCGACGTGCTGCACTTCGGCCTCGTAGTGCGGGCCGACGATGAAGACCGCGCCGGACATTATCGCCGACGCCGCTAGTTCGGTGGTAATCACGGTGCCGGCGCCGATGAGCACATC
>DASROV010000182.1:0-2687 GCA_035646755.1 Trueperaceae bacterium
CCACCGCGTTGAGCGAGAGCAGCACGGCGGCGCTAGGCTCGACCCCGACGCTGTCGAGCGCGCCGCGCACGACCGTGACGAAGGCCTCGGTCGAACCGCCGCCGGTGTCGATGCCGATTAGCGAGAGCAGCGGGACGAGCAGCACCAAGCCGATGCCCGCGGTAAGGCTGGCGACGAGGCCGAGCACGAAGACCAGCACCAGCCGCCACCTCAACGTGGCGATGAGAAGGCGCGCGAAGCGCCGGATCACGGCCAGGTCGCTCACCCGGGAAGTATAAGTGGCCCCGTCGCGGGCAACTGGTCGCGGTTCTCGGCTTTGGCTCGTATCCTGGGCGTCGCAGCGGCTGCACCACGAAGAATGTGGCCTGGCTTGCTATCGGGGCCCGCAGCGTGACTAAGAGTGGACTGATGATGGTGCGATCCGCCCAGGCTGAAACTTACCGACGCCACCTCACCGACCTGGTGGTGAGGGGTAGGGTCACCGCCGACGCCATTGATGACGTCGTCGCCGCCGGCCTGGCGGGCCTCGCCATCGACCGCCTCCAAGAAGACATGGGACAGCCCGGCTCGGCTGCTGACACTCTGCTGCGTGACCCCCGACTGCGCGCCGGTCGCACCGTCGCGGCCGCCCGCCACGCCACCGTACGGGGGCTGGTTGCCGAACTGTTCAAGCAGTGGCTCGCCGAGGGCATCGAGGTCCTTCTCGTCAAGGGCTTCTACCTCGCGGAGTTCGTCTACCCTGAGCCGAGCTGGCGCCGCTACAGCGACGTCGACGCCGCCCTGCGGGACTTGCGCCAACGGTCCGACGAGGAGTTGGCCGCGGTCGCCGCCGCCATCGCCAGCAGGCTTGGCTGGGAGGTCGTCTGGCGCCACGGCGAGGAAAGCACGGTCACCAGCCACCACGACGAGGACTACCATGGCCACGAACTGCTGCTGTTGCGCCACGCCGAGACCGGGGTCGCGTTCGACGCGCACCGGCGCCTCGTGCACAGCAACGTGCCAACCAGGAGCCGTGTCGAGAAGGGCGAGGCCATCACCGAGGTGTTGTGGGCGACCTCGACCGCAAGCGACCTGGCGGGCGCTAGCGTGAGGCTGCCGGCGCCCGTGGATGCGGCCCTTATCGGGCTCATCACCGCCCGTAGTTGGTCGGGTGACCGCTACGACCTTAGGCCACATGACCTCCTCGACCTCGCAGCCTTGATGAAGCTCGGCAACTTCGGCCCCGAAGAGTTGTTGGTCCGGGCCGGGGAATTGGACGTGACCATGACGACGCGGCTGTTTCTGCGGCGCTGCGACCCGACGAGGGGCGTCTTCGACCTCCGTCCACCGAGCGCGCTAGAGGTCTTGTGGTACGACACCATGCTGCTAGCCGAACGGGGTCATCGCGGTTTGGAGAAGTGGGTGGCCAGCGTCGGCAACCTGCCGCGCCGGCTGGCGGCGACGCTTCGCGAGCTGCCGTTCGTGGTGCGGCAGCTACGTGGCTGGCGGGAGCACGGGGAGGCGGGCCTTACCTTCAACCGGGTTCGCGTCGAGCCGCGCGCGCTCGACAGGCGCTCGTGGCGGCTGCGCCAGCTCGCGGTTCGTAGAGCGCTGCAGCTTCTCGGCGCGCCGCCTCGACGTCACGCGGTCCTCGCGCTCCATTGCCTGCACGACTCGCTGTTGCGCTACGGGCACGACGTCAGGCGCCGCTCCGCCGACGGCCGCACCTGGCTGGAGTACAGCGGCACGGCGTTGTCGCTGCGCCTGCTGGGCGTGGAGGAGACTACGAGCCCCTCGACCACCGCCACATCCCCACCAGGTAGGCTCTCCCGGATCGGTTGGCAGGGCCTGAGACTACGGCTCGAGGCGCTCTTCTACCTCCGTCGCGTGGTTAAGAGGCTTCGTGAGCGCCCGTTCAGGAGCGCCAGGGAAGAGTTGCTTCGAGTTGACGGCGACGCTGAGCGCTCGCCGAACTCAGGTGTTGGTGGCGGACTCGACCCACGAGCGGTTGGCCGAGCGGTTGAGTCAGCGGCTCGTTTCGTGCCGGGAGCGCAGTGCGTTGCGCAGTCTTTGACCGCCCAGCTGATGCTCGCCAGGCGCGCGACCAACTCCACCATCCACTTCGGCTTCCTGCGCCGCAAACCCGGTGCAGTCGAAGGCCACGCCTGGCTCGAGGCGGCCGGCGAGGTCGTCACGGGCGACGTCGGCCTCGACAACTTCACGCGCACTGCTACCTTCGCGTCGACGTTCGAGCCCTGATGCGGCTCCTTGCGGCGCTACCTGGCACCACATGAGCGAGACATTGCGCGCACCCGCAGCGGCTGGCGGTCGAGAAGCCTTCGAGACCGATTGGCTGGTTAGGTTCGAGCGCGGCGGCGGCGGACTCACTGGCTCGACGCTGGTCACCGGCGACCGCGGTCGACTTGCGCTGGTCACCGGCGTAACCGGCGCAACCGGCGCCACCGGCGCACCGGCCACTGCCGTGGCAGACGGTGTCGGCGTCGTCTTTTGGGGCGACCTCGACAACGCCGCGAGGCTGGGCGAGTCGCTCGGCCTTGCCGGGGCCAGCGAGGCCGAGGTGCTGCTAGCTGCCTATCGGCGCCACGGCAGGGAGTTGCCACGGGCGATCGCCGGGCGGCACGTCTTCGTGCTTTACGACGCCCATCGGGACCTGCTGCTGGCGGCGAGGGACCGCGTCGGCCTGGTGC
>DASROV010000183.1:0-10187 GCA_035646755.1 Trueperaceae bacterium
CTGATGATCGGGTCGGCGGGCCGCGTGGATCCTGCCCCGCCGGACGAGTCGCGAACCCTGGCCCACGACTTCAACGTGCCCGCCGCCACAGTCGACAGCGATGCCCGAATCGCCCCACGCCGCCGCATTCGGCACGTGCTCGGGCGTGATGGTCGTTGCGGGCACCGGCAGTCAGTGCCTGGCCTTCGGGAGAGACGGCCGACGGGTCCGTGTCGGCGGCTGGGGACCAGCGTTCGGCGATGAGGGAAGTGCTCAATGGATTGGCAGTCGCGCAATCCGTAAGGCGCTGCAGGCCCTGGATGCCGAGCAGCCGAATGGCCTGGTGGACGCCCTCTTCTCCTTCGCCGGAATCACCCGCGACCTTCCAGAGCATGTGCGCAACGCCCGCCTGCTGGACGCTCTCTACCGGCCCGGCACTGGGCCAGGCGATCAGGCCCCCGCTTCGCCCCACACATCGCCCAACTTGGCGGGGCGGGCGATTGCGACGCCGCGGCCCTGTTACAGCGTGCAGGCGAGGAGCTGGCGCGGTTGGCCATTCTCGCCGCGGACCGCGCCGGAACATGCGCCGTCACCTACGCCGGCAGCGTACTGGACGGCAATTCAATCGTGCGCGCCTCGTTCTGTGCCGTAACAGAGGAGGCCGGCCTGACGGTCGTCGCCCGGCGCTGGGAGCCCGTGCTCGGAGCGGCCTACCTGGCGATGGTGGAGGCAGGCTGGGACACCGAGGGTCCGAGCGAGACATGGTCGCGGTTTTCGGCGCGAGCAGCCCGTGAATTCGCTTGATAGTGCGCTAGCGACATAGAAGCACTGCACAACGTTTGAGCGATCGATGTTGGGGGGGACCTGGATTGCCTCGAACAGCGCTGCGTTGACGCTCTCCGGCTGTGCGCCGGTAAACAAGTCGACCGCACACCGTTCCAGCCCGGCTGGGCGTTCGTCATAAACGAAGATTATGAGAGGACGCAGGCGGCGCGCGAGTTCCTCCGCCCGCGACGCGTCGTCCCGCGACTCCTCGTTCGCGGCACTGCGGTCATGAGCCACACCGCCGCCCTCGGCCGCGCGGATGACCACCTCGCGTCGACCTGGCGACCAGTCGAGGATGCGACCATGCTCGTCGAGAAGGTAGTGGTCGGGCGTGACGAGGCCCGAGACGACCGCCTCGCCCAGCCCCACGCTGGCGTCGACGACTGTCTCATGACGGTCACCCGTCACCGGGTTGGCGGTGAACATCACGCCCGCCGAAGCGGCGTCGACAAGGCGTTGCACGACGACCGCGATCTGCACAGGGCCGTGGCCAACACCTCGGCGCTCGCGGTACGAGACGGCCCGGTCCGTCCACAGCGAGGCCCAACAACGACGGACGGCAGCGAGAAGTTCCTGTTCGCCAACGACGTTGAGGTAGGTGTCCTGTTGGCCCGCGAATGCCGCCCCGGGCAGATCCTCGGCCGTGGCGCTGGAGCGCACCGCCACCGGGCCGCCACCAAGCCGCACTCTGGCCGCGGTGACGGCCGCGGCGACCTCCTCCGGCACGGTCACGGCTTCGAGGTCGGCGCGCAACGCCGCGGCGCCTTGGGTTCCCGAGACGAGTCGCGCCGCGATCGAGGCGTCGCTTAGACCGGCGCGCTCGGCGGCGAGAGCGTAGGCGTGCGTGGTCACCACGAACCCGTCAGGGACGGGGAAACCAGCCCGCAGCAGCTCTCCAAGGTTCGCCCCCTTGCCGCCCGCGACAGCCAAGTCGCCGCGGCCAAGGTCCCGCAGCCCGACCACGAGAGGGGTGGACATGCCGCTCATCGTGGCACGACTGAGAACCGCGTCACCCGATGCCGCGTTTTCCTGGTCCATGGCAGATGATGGACCATGGCCAAGGACCGGCTGCTCATCTACGGCGCCAACGGTTACGTCGGCGAGGCTGCGTCGCGGCTGGCGGTCGAGCAGGGCCTGAACCCGGTCTTGGCCGGTCGCAACGGTGCGAAGATCGATTCTCTGGCCGCGGAGTTGGGTGTCGAGGCGCGCGCCTTCGAACTGGACGACGTCGCCGCCATCGACTCGGCCTTGCGCGACGCTCGCGTCGTGCTCCACCTGGCCGGGCCCTACCTTCACACGTTCAAGTCGATGGTCGATGCGTGCCTGCGGACCGGCACTCACTACCTCGACATCACCGGCGAGCTGCCCGTGCTTCAGGCACTGGCGGCACGTGACGCCGAGGCCCGCGAGCGTGGCGTGATGGTCATGCCGGCCGTGGGTCTCGATTCGGTGCCGTCGGACTGCCTTGCCGCCCACCTCCTACGCAGGCTGCCGGGCGCCTCGCACCTCACGTTGGGTCTCCAGGTCGACGGCCCCGCCGGGCTGCCGCCTGGCACCCAGCGCACGATGATCGAACTGGCTCCCCGGCCCGACCGGGTGATCAAAAACGGCTCGATGCGAGAGGCCGACGCCCGGGTGGTCACGCGCACCATCGACTTCGGCAAGGGTCCGGTGACCGCGGTGCGCTTCCAAGCCCCCGACCCCTACGTCGTGTTCCACACCACCGGCATCGAGAACATCGAGATGTACGTCGCGATGCCGATGCTGCTACGTGTCGGCTACCGGCTCTTCCGTTACCTGCGGCCGGTCTTCCGATCCGACGCCGTGCGGTCGTTTCTCAAACTCCTGGTGCTGCCGGGACCGTCGGCGCGGGCCCGGGAGCAGACGGTAACGCACGTCTGGGCCGAGGCGCGCGACGACGAGGGACGCACGGCGGCGTCAAGGCTGCATGGGCCAGAGGGCGCGCTGGTGTGGACGACGCGCACCGCCCTCACCGTGGCGCGCAAGGTCCTCGAGGGCCGGGCACCGCACGGCTTCCAGACGCCCGCCGGTGCGTACGGGCCCGACTTGGTGCTGGAGAGCGAAGGAGTGGTGCGGGAGGACGTCAGGTGAGGTCGGCGAGCGTACGCGGAGCCGACGTATGTGATGTAGCCAACGCGTACGGTCCCGCAGAGAGCACGTAGGTGGAGGCGAAGTTGTCCGACGATGGCTACCGCCCGCCGCGGCGACCTCCCGCGCTACCAACGCGATAAGCCGCCAGCAACCTCTCGCGGTCGCTCTCAGCGAGGTACTTGACCGCCTCCCTCATGGTCACGCCGCTGGCGCGCGCGGCGCGCGGCGCAAGCCAGGCGGCGACTCGCTCGGGAGCCGCCTTGCCGGCTTCCCGGAGCACCCAACCGATGGCTTTGCGCACGAAGAACTCGCGCTCTTCCAGCAGCGGCTCGGCCCTGGCGAAGAAGCGGTCAAGCGCGTTCTTGTCGCCGCGTCGAGCCGGCCGCAGCTCGGCCAGCAAGGACGCTCGGCGCACCCAGAAGTCTTCGTCCTCGGCCCAGCGGTCGAGTTCGGCAGCATGGGCGCCCGCGTGCCGCTCGACCATGCGACTGAGCACCGCCGTGGCGAGCGGGTCGACGAGTGCCCAGGTACCCGACTCCCGCACGAAGTTCTGCAATAGCGGCAGGTCTTCGGAGCCGAGTTGGTCGACGCACCGGCTTAGCGCCTCCGCGGCGGCGGCCCGCAGCTCGAACACCGGCTGCGACCAGAGCTCTCGAGCAAGCGCGACCGCCTCGTCATGGTCGCGCACGCCACCGGCCTTAAGGGCGTCCTTCACCGTGCGGGTGATGTCTGGAACCCTAACGCCGATGAAGTCAAGGTCGCTCTTCAGGTACGCCTTGGAGCTTTCGGCGCGGGCCGGGTCTGCGAGCGCCTCGAGGCGCTTCGCGATCTCGGAGGCTGTGTTCGTCAAGGCTATGCGCGTTAAGTCTGTGCTCGTCAAGGCTGTGTCTGCCTCGGCTGTGTCTGCCACGCGCCGATAGTACGCCGCGGAGAGCGTGGCCCGATCACCGGCGGGTGAACGCGAGCAGCTCCCGTCTGAACAACTCGGGAGCTTCGCGGGGCACCCAATGGCCGCAACTCGGTACCACGACGAGCCTCGAGCCGGCGATCCGTTCGCTTGCCTGCGAGGCCTTGGGCCACGGCACAACCTTGTCGTTTCGTCCGTGCAGCAGGGACGTGGGAACCGCCACGTCACTGAGCTGACCGGCGTATGACGTCCCCAACCTGAACGGCCGCAGCTCCCCGCGCAGCCAAGCGACGAAGCTCCGCGCCGCCGCCGGCTCCTTCAACTGCTCATGTACGGCCGAGACTAGTTCACTGGTCACCAGCTCGGGGTTCGAGAAGACCACGTACTTGAGGACCAGGCTGACGAGCAATCGGCTCCGGCGCATGCCCCAGGCCACGCTCGCGCTGAGGTTCGGGACGCGCAGCGCCAGGTACGGCAGCAACGGCACCGGCAGGCTGTCGTCGAGCCCGTAGCTGCCGATCAGCGTCAAAGTGTTTACGCGCGCGGGCGCCTCGAGCGAGAAACCGAGCGCTACCGCGCCGCCCATGGAGAAGCCCGCGAGATGCACCCGGTCGAATCCCATGGCGTCGAGGAACGCGCCGAGCAGAGAGAGGAAGTCCCGCATGCCCATGTCGACGATTGGTCGCTCGCTCGAGCCGTAGCCCGGCCAGTCGAGCGCGACCACGTGATGATGTTCGCCCAGCTCGGGGAGGCTGGGACCGAAGCTGAGGCTGGCCGAGTCGATGGCGCTGCCGTGCAGCAGCACCAGCGGGAGCCCGCCGACGCCGGCCTCCAGGTAGTGGCAGCGCACGCCGTTCGCCACCACGTGGCGGCTAGCGACGGTCCCCGTGCCGGCTTCAGTCACCGAGCGTGAGCACCTCGAAGCGGCCGGCCGCCACCGCCTCCTTGACGCAGACGTAGCCGATCTCCAGCGCTTCCTCGATCCTCGAGAACGACTGGATGTCGAGGTCATGGGGCAGGTCGGACACGAGCCTCAAGTCGGGTGGGTGCAGCGCGCAGGTGATCTCGACGACCCGTGCTTGGGTGATGTTGTAGGCCTGAGTGAGGATGTCGACCGTGGTCGGCACGCCCTGGCTGAACAGGGCGCCGAGCTTGCCAAGCAGCGTGCTCGGGGTGGCGCCGCCAAGGTCGAGCGGTGCCGTGGGAGAGGGCCGCGTGTCTATGGCCAGCACCGGCCGGCTGGTCATGCTGCGGATGATGTCGACCGGGAAGTTGTTGACGATGCCGCCATCCATGAGGTTCCGGCCCAGGTACTCGACGGGCGTGAACAGGCCGGGGAAGGCGTTGCTTGCACACACCGGCGGGACGATCGGCCCCTTGTTGAAGATCAGCAACTCGGCGCGTTCGATGTCGACCGCAGGCACGGCAAGCGGAATCTCGAGCTCTTCGAACGTCGCTTTGGCGTGCTTGCCAAGCAACTCCTTCACGCCCTCGTGTCCGAAGAGACCGGTAGAGCCGTCAAGGTCCAGGAACGACGAGAAGTCGATGTCGAGCGTGACGGCTTCCAGCTGGCGGGCGTCGCCGCAGGAGGCGTAAATCGCGCCCAGTATGGCGGCGCTGGAGTTCGCGGCAATGGCCGCAACGGCGAACCCCGCCTCCTCCAGCGCCTTGAGCGCCCCAACCTGGGCGTAGCAGCGCGCGCCGCCGCCGCTGAGGACCAGCCCTACCTGCGGCCGGCCATCTCGGTTAGTCAGCCGAGGCGCCCATCTCGCCAAGGTAATCGGCCACCTCTTGCGGGTGGTCAGTGAGGATTACGACGTTCTCGAGCGGCCCCGCGATGTCCCAGAACCACGGCGCGTCGGGCGGGGCCCAGAAGCGCATGAGATGGTCGTTCTCGGTGCCGAGACGGCTGGCCTCTTCGAGCTGCTCGACGAGGTAATCAGACGGTTCGATGCCACCTTCCTCGACCAGCGTGTTGGCCAGCGCCCAGTTGTCGACGTCGATCTCGCTTGCCAGGTTCTCGGCCGTCAGCTCGGGGTACTCGTCGCCGTACTGTTCGACGATCTCTTCTGGCGGCGTCACGTAGTCGAAGATCTGCTCGATGTCGATGTACGACTTGAAGTTGCTGCTGATTATCGGCATGCGCCAACTGCGGTTGACGTAATCGTCCGACTCCCACACTGCGGGGTCGAAGATGTCGCCGAAACGGCCGTCGGCGGTCGAGTGGATGATGCCGTGCTCGGCCAGGGCGGCCGGGTCGGGCTCTTCGTTGGTGTAGACGGTGACTGGCCCTGGCACCACCTCCTGCATTTCGACATCGAAGGTCGTGAACAGACCGGGGTAGTTGCTTAAGGTGTTCTCGAGCACCACCCAGGTAGTGGCGACGTCGGTCTTCATGTCGGCGTGCAACAGCAGCGTCTCGCCGGGGTAGACGGTGCCCGTCTCCAGGAAGATCTCCCACAGCGGGTCGAGGTAGAGCTCGGCGAGGGTGCCCTTGGTGCGGTTGAAGCCCTCGACGTTGCCTTCGACCTCTTCCCAATCGTGGGCGATGTACAGCTCGCTTAGCGAGCGCTCCTCGCCCTCGGCGTCGACGAACGGGATCTCGACGAGGAAGATGTCGGCCTCGAGGCTCGCCATGCCGCTGTCGAGCGCGTCGAGCAGCGGCCGCTGCTGGTAGTAGTCGTTATGGGAGTGAGTTGCCGGGTTGAACTCGGTGTAGCTGCTCTCGCCTTGAGCGAAGACGGCGGTGGCCAGTACGGCTACCGCCAGGAAGACGAACGTGGACAGCCGATGACGAGCGCTTGCGTTGTACATGTGAACCCCCTCACGGGAAGAGACTCATGGGTTGGGCCGACACCGTTAGCGTAGTACGCGCGCCTGAAGGGGCGATTAGTCGTCGGCGCTGAAGATGGCCATGCCCCTCATGGAACTCGCGCGGGTTACGCACTAACATTGGCGAACCGTTAACCACGGCAAGAAGGGAGCACGAGCATGGCCAACGTCGACAGCAAGCGCAGGCAGGGACAACCGTGCTGGATCGACCTGGTGACGAGGGACGCCAGGGCGGCGGCCAGGTTCTACGGCGCCGTCCTCGGCTGGGAGTTCGAGGTGAGCGGGCCGGAGTACGGCAACTACCACCTGGCGAAGGTTGGTGGCCGCTTGGCGGCCGGCATCGGCGAATCGGACAACGAGGCGTTCCCCTCGGCCTGGACCGTCTACTTCACCGCGGACGACATCGCCGCGATGACCGCTGAGGCCACCCGGCTCGGTGCGACCGTGATGATGCCCGCCATGGAGATCCCCGGCCAGGGCCATATGGCGATATTGCTCGACCCCACCGGCGCTGCCTTCGGCTTATGGCAGACGATCCAACATCCGGGCTTCCAAGTAAGGCGCGAACCCGGTGCGGTGTCGTGGTTCGAGGTGCGAACCCCCGACGTCGAGGCCGCCGGCAGGTTCTACGCAGCGCTGCTCGGCGCCACAGTAGCCACGGAGGAAGGCACGGGCAGCGTGTTCCTCACACACGGCGACGACGGGGGCTCAATCGGCGGCATCGAGCGGCTGAGCGGTGATGAGCCGGGCGCGCGGCCGCACTGGGCCACCTACTTCACCGTTGGTGATATCGAACAGGCGCTCGCCGCGGTCACGGCGAACGGGGGCAAGATGGTGAGGGCCGCACACGAGTCGCCGCACGGGCAACTCGCGACTGCGAGCGACCCGTACGGCGCACACTTCTCGTTGGTGCAGGAGAGTGCCTAGGTTCCTAGGGCTTCACTCGCCGCCAACGATCCGGTAGACCTTCCCGGTCTCGCCTGACGGTCCGGCCTCAAGCGTTGTGAGCACGTAAAGCTCACCGTTGTCGTCCTCGCCGAACGCGAGCACGAACTCGTCCAACTGCCGATCGAGGACGAACTCCCAGCCGCCCGTCTCTTCGGTGGAGGCCACGAACAACTTGCCGCCAGGGGAGTTGAACGACTGACTCCAGTCGCCGAAGACGTAGTAGCCGACCAGCTCGGGGATGGCCGAGCCGCGGTAGACGTAACCGCCCGAGACGGAGATGCCGCGCTCCTCGATGTCGAGGCCCTCGGCGACGCCGGGGTGGGCGTAGGTAAGGACAGGTTCCACCAGTGTGTTGCCGAGCGGGCCGGTGGTGGGGCCTTCCTCCATAATCGCTTCTGGCATATCGGGGTCGAACCCGAAGGCGCCCTCGCGCTGGTTCCAGCCGAGGTTGCCCGGTTCGGTGACGTGGTTCACCTCTTCCCACAGGTTCTGACCGACGTCAGGAATCAGCAGCGCGCCGGTCTCGCGGTCGACGCTGAAGCGGTACGGGTTGCGCAGGCCCCACAGGTAGATCTCGGCGCGCGCCTCGTCGCCTGACCACTCGTAGTCGTCGGGCAGCTCGATGCCGCCGGCGAACGGGTTGTCATCGGGGATGCCATAACCCTCCTCGACGTCGACGTCGAGGCGCAGCACGCTGCCTTTGAGCGTGGTGACGTCCTGGCCATTGCCGAGCGGCGGATGACCCTCGTCGACGTCGTTGGCGCCGCCACCGTCACCGAGGCCAAGGTAGAGGTAACCGTCGTGTCCGAAGAGCACCTGGCCGCCGTTGTGGTTCATCTGCGGCTGGTCGATCTCCAGCAAGATGCGCTCGGAATCGGGGTCGAGGCCGCTGCCGTCTTCGGCCAGTGTGAACTCGGAGAGCACGGCGGTGTGGTTCCAGCCCTCGGGCGCCTCTTCACGTAGCGGTGCGCTGTAGTAAGCGAAGGCGCGACCGTTCTCAGCGAAGTCCGGATGGAAGGCGAAGCCAAGCAGGCCGCGCTCGTCGTAACCGGGGTCGAGTTCGACGATGCGGTCGGCGATGTCGAGGAACGGCTCCTCGGCTCGCTGGCCGTCCTGGTCGAGCGCAATAACCTGACCCGGTCTGTCGACGACGAACAGCCGGTCGTCCCCCGGGGCGGCTAGCAGGGCTACCGGCGAAACGAAGCCCTCGGCCACGAGTTCCAGCGTGAGGTTCTCGAAGTTTGGGGCTTCTTGCGAAGCGTCGTCCTGCGCGAACGCCACCGCGGCGATGGCAATCGCCAGCAAGAACGCTGATGCGAGGCGTAGATGTTTCATGTTGGCCTCCATTTCCGACGAACCGCTCGCTCCCACGAGGAGAGAACGGGTACACGAACTAAAGGGGTATTAATCCTCGGTGGGGAGCAGTTCGACGATACGGGGTGACCCGTCGTCACACTATGCAGTTGTTGCCGGTGAGGTGAATGTGCCTAACGTTAGTGGCGGCGCCGGGCGCGCACCGTGGGTCCGCTCGTTGAGGCGTTGCCCGCCTTCCGGTGGGCCCGACGACACGACATCGCCGAGAGAGGTTCACTGGCTAAACTAGCGCTATACCGCGATCACCCAGCTCGCCTCACATGTAGAGAGGACCTTGCCTTAATGTCAGCTACCACCGTCGAGATCCAATACTGCGTTCCTTGTGGCCACCTGCCCCGCGCCATGGACGTCCAGAAGTCGATCCTTGAACGCTTCGGTCAGAAGATCGATGGCGTTAAGCTGAAGACCGGCGAGGGCGGCGTGTTCAAGATCTGGGTCGGCGGCGAGCAGATCTACAGCAAGCCCGAACAGTTCGACTTGGATGCCGTTATCAGCACCATCGAGACACGCTTGTAGGAGACATCACCCGCGCTAGCTTCGGAGCTGACTAGGGCTCGAGCGAGAATGGACTAAAGCTCGCAAAGCCGTAGAGTTCTGAGTCGAATTAATTGCAGTTCTGCAGCGAAAACGTTGACCCTTCAAGCTTTACGCTGCTAGTCTGCGCCGAAGTGATCACCAACGGTCCGATTTTGGACTCCCGGCGCGCCCGGGAGATCCAGGTAGTTCAGGCGCTCTACCGGTCGAACGGCATGACGCGCGGTGAACTTGCTGAGATCACCGGTCTCGGCGCCACCGTGGTCGTTCGCCTCGTCAGCGACCTCGTCGAGCGGGGCGTTCTCACCGTCGACAGCAAGGTCGAGCGCTCGAGCCGGGGTCGGCCGTCCGAGCTGTTGCGGCTGGACGCAGCGGCCGGTTACGTCGTCGGCCTGGAGTTCGGTCGCGAACAACTAGTGGCCATCACCGTCGACGCCTTGGGCCGGGTCGTTCATCACAACTCGACGCCGGCTGCACCGCCGTTCCTCGCCGAAGAGGAGACCGTCGAGGCTCTCGCGGACCTGGTGCGGGCTGAAGCGGCCGCGGCGGGCGTGCCGTGGGCGGCGGTGAGGGCGGCTGGACTGGCCCTTCACGACGTCGTCAACGCCGAGGGCGAGTGGCTGACTCAAGCCGACCTCGAAGGTGAGGCCCTGCCCATCGCCGCCCGCTTGCAGGC
>DASROV010000184.1:0-8277 GCA_035646755.1 Trueperaceae bacterium
CTGCTCGCCGCCCCTGGCTTCGAGGCGTGGACACAGGGAGAGCCGCTCTCGGTTCAGGACCTGCTGTATGAGAAGAACGGCAAGCCGCGGATCGCCGTAATCGCCATCAGCCACCTCAGCGACGCCGAGCGGATGTTCTTCCTCAGTCTTCTGCTCTCCGAAGTCGTTGCTTGGACAAGGGCGCAGTCAGGAACGGGTAGCTTGCGGGCCCTGGTGTACATCGATGAGCTTTTCGGTTTCCTTCCGCCGATGGCGGAGCCGCCGACCAAGAGACCGCTGCTGACGTTGCTGAAACAGGCCCGGGCGTTCGGCGTCGGCTTGGCGTTGTCGACCCAGAACCCCGTCGACTTGGACTACAAGGCCTTGTCAAACGCCGGCACCTGGTTCATCGGACGGTTGCAGACCGAGCGAGACGTCGACAGGTTACTCAACGGCCTGGCCTCGTCCACCGGCGGCACCGACGTCGCCGCGCTCGCCGACTCCATCGCCGGCCTTCCCAAACGCACCTTCGTGCTTCACAACGTGCACGAACGCGAGCCGGTGATCTTTCAGACGCGTTGGGTGATGTCGTACCTGGCCGGGCCGCTCTCGCGCGATCAGATCCGTCGCCTTAGTCGCCCGAGTGAAGGCGCCGGGCTGCCGCCGGAGGGCTCGGCGGAGACCGGCCAAGGGCCGAGCCAGGCGGCCGAGAACGCCGATGCTGGTGGCGAACCAAGACCGAAAATGGCCGCAGCCCCCGCGCGCCCCTTCCTTCCGCCCCACGTCGAGCAAGCGTTCTTGGGCCCGGCCGCCGCGATCAGCGACCATGGTGAGTCTGGTTCGACCAGGTATTTCCCTTTCCTCCTCGCCGTCGCCGACGTGCACTACAGTTCCAAAACTCACGCGGTCGAGCACGACGAGCGCGTGGCGCGCCTGGTGGAGCCCCTCGAGGCGACCGTGCCGGTCGACTGGGGGGAAGGCGAAGCGGTCGTCGTCGACCTGAACACGCTCGCCCGGCAACCCAGAGAAGGAGTCTCGTTCGCCGGTTTGCCAAAGGTAACGTGGGATGACCGAGCGGTGAAGTCGTGGCAGGAACTTTTCGAGCGCTGGCTGCGCACCGCTGGCGCACTACAACTCCTACGCTCCGAAGAGCACAAGTTAAGCTCGCGGCCAGGAGAGGACGAGCGCGAGTTCAGGCTCCGCTGCGCCCAAGCGGCCCGCGAAGCGCGTGACGAGCGCAAGAGCGCGTTACGCAAGCGCTACGGTAGTAAGCTCGACACCCTTGAGCGGCGCATCCTTCGCGACGAACAGGCCGTCGGCCGAGAACGGCAACAGTTGCAACACCGGACGTTCGACACGGTCGGCAGTCTGGTGGGCGCCATCTTCGGCGGCAGGCGCGCGACCACCGTCATCTCCAGTGCCATAAGGAAGGCGTCGAGCGGAAGCAAGGACTTAGGTGACGTCAAGCGGGCGCAAGAGAGCCTGGCCCGGTCCCTTGGCGAGAAGGCCGAACTAGAGATCGAACTCGAGAACGAGCTCCGCGCGGTCGAGGCCTTGACCGTTCGTCCCGAAGAGATCGAGCTGCAGGCGGTAAGTGTCAAACCCAGCAGTCGGGACGTCGTTATTCGGTACTTCGGGTTGGCATGGGTCGCGCACCGACTTGACGACGGGCGCTGGACAGCCGTTGCCGAGCTTTAGCCCGGTTACCGCCTGCTATGGGTTTCAGGCGCCGGCTGCCGGCGATTCAGGAACCTCGTCGAAGGCTTCTGGCGCCGGCAGTCCGCGCCAGTTCCAGTCGCCGTCCCGACGGGGAGGCCAGATAACGGCCGTGGCTCTGCCAGCTATGGCCATGGCCTCGATAGGGCCGAAGTAGCGCGAATCCTCGCTGCCGCCTGACGAGCGGTTGTCGCCCATGACGAAGTACATGTCGTCTGGCAAGACCATGTTGAGCACCGCCGGCTCACCCTCGACGACGCCTGCTGGCACCTCGATGTTGGCAATGACGTTGCCGTAGAACAGCTGTACCCGGGGATCCTCGACCGGCACGGTTTCCGCCCGGAAATCGCTAAGCGGCAGCCGCGGCAGGGAGTTGCCGCCCACCGAGGTCTGGAACGACGTCACCATCGCCGTGACCTCGCCGTCCTCGACGACGACACGCGGAAAGTCGACGGGCGCGACGTCCACAGTACCCGGGTCGGTGATGAACCCTTGGTCGATGGGGTGGTCGTTGATGTAAACCTGGCCCTCTTCGATCCGCAGGCTATCGCCAGGCTGGGCCATCACCCGCTTGATATAGAAGTTGCGCTTGCCCGTCTCCAGCGCCGTCGGCGCGTTCGCCGGCTCACGGAGCACCACGACGGCCCCACGCTCGTACTCCCCTAGCACGCCCATACGCCGCAACCAGGTATCGTACTTTGGTATGAAGACGCGGTCGCCGGTCAACAGCGAACGCAGCAGGTTGCCGCGCCCCTGGCCGCCGTTCAGATTGGGCTCCATTGAGGTGCCGACGACGCCCACCGTGGTGAACACGAAAGTGACGACCAGGTAGGCGATGGCCAGCGCCTCGGCGTAGCCCCTCAACTCCCGCCACACGCGCTGCTGCCACGTTAGCGGCGTCGCCTTCGAATCCTTCACCGCTGCGGCCGAGCGCGTCGACGCTTCTGAATGTGAAGCTCCTGGTCCGGTCATGACGGGACAGACTACCGCGTGCGGCGCGCCCGCGTGGCAGTTACGACACGGGAGCCCACGACGGTTGTCGCCTCCGGCGGGGTCCACGTTCGGGCGACCGCGCCGGGGGCCGCGCTCCCGTAGACTCGTGCGTGGTCGAAGCTGGTGGCAATGACGGTGCCGAGTCGGTGGACGCGCGGCAGCATCGTGGCCGCGGTGCCAGGCTCAACACCGCCAATCGCTTCACCGAGCTGGCCGTGGAGCTGGACCTCGACGAGGTAACGGAAGACGACCTGCGCGAGCGAACCCGTTACCTTGATGACACCTCACGCTCCGTCATCAGCACCAACGACAGCCCTGACATCGGCTTCAAAGCGAGCCTAAACCCGTACCGCGGCTGCGAGCACGGCTGCAGTTACTGCTACGCGAGGCCGACCCACGAGTACCTCGGCCTCTCGGCCGGCCTCGACTTCGAACGAGTGATCCTCGTGAAGCGGGATGCGGCCCAACTGCTCGAGACGGCCATGGCCTCGAAGCGGTGGAGTCCCAAGGTGCTCATGCTGTCGGGTGTCACCGACCCTTACCAACCCATCGAGAAGCGTCTGGGCGTGACGCGGGCCTCCCTCGAGGTGCTGGCGCGCTACCGCAACCCGGTGTCGTTGATCACCAAGAACTCGCTGGTGACGAGGGACATCGACATCCTCGCCGAGATGGCTTCCTGGAACGGCGCACGCGTCACGCTCTCGATCACCACCCTCGATGAGGGCCTGCGAGCGCGCCTCGAGCCGCGAACGTCCACAATAGCCAACCGCTTGGAGGCCATAAGACGGTTGAGCGAGGCCGGCGTGCCGGTTGGCGTCAACATGGCTCCGATAATCCCTGGCCTGACCGATCACGAGATCTCCGACGTCCTCATCGCAGCGTCAGCTGCGGGCGCCAGCCACGCGAACTACACGGTAGTGCGGCTCCCGCACGCCGTCGCCGGGCTCTTCGAGGAATGGCTCGAGGCCAACGCGCCCCTACGCAGGCAACGCGTGCTAAACCGCATACGAGAGACGCACGACGGGCGGTTGAGCGGCGCGGAGTTCGGCCGCCGCCTGAAGGGAAGCGGCATCCATGCTGAGCAGATCGGCAAGCTGTTCAAGCTGACGCGTAGTCGCCTTGGCATCCCGGAAGCGAGCCAAGCGCTCAACACCAAGGAGTTCTGGCGGCCGGGCGAGGTGCGACAAGGCTCGCTGTTTAGCGACTGACTCAGTTAGGCTTTCGACGACGGATGCCGCCACCTTTCAGCATGACAGGCCGGCCGGTGGCCAAGATCTACCGACGCGCCGCGTGGCGCTGAGAGGAAGACCGTGATCAGACGTCGAGTGATCGCCGCCGCCGCGCTCAGCATCGTGCTCGTTGGCTGGGGAGCCGCCGCCGCTCAGCGCCCTTTGAACCCACCGAACTACTACCTCTTCGAACTACCCCAGCTGGAGTTCGGCCAAGTCGTTGAAGGGGAGCTCATGAGCAGCGATGGTCAGAGCTTCAAGGACGGCGCCTATGTCGACCTCTTCGCCTTCACCGGCCACGCCGGTCAGCGGATGAGCCTACTCGTCACCAGCACGGAGTTCGATCCGTACGTCACCCTTTACGACCGTGAGGGCTTCGTGCTGAGCGCGAACGACGACCAGGATGGGATGCTCACCGACGCCGGCCTCACTGCCGAGCTACCTGCGGACGGCCGTTACCTGATAGTCGTCAGCGGCTACTCACAGTACGACCTGGGAAGCTACGCCGTTAGCCTCGAAGCGCAGGTACAGAGCACGCCGGAGGCGAGACCGCTCGAGCTGCCGGTGACCCTCCGCTCAAACCTGAGCGTCGATATGCCGGCGGCGGTCGACAACGGGCTGGGGTCAAGCGAGTACTTCTCGTTCGCGGTGAGCGAGCCGGTCATGTTGCTCGCCACCATGAGCTCGAGCGAGTTCGACACGGTGTTGACGCTTTTCGACGAGACCATGGTGCAGATGGCCAAGAACGACGACTACGGTCCCACCAGCGACTCCCAGTTGTTCGCCAAGCTGGAGCCCGGTCGCTACCTCATCGCCGCTACCAGCTACTTCCCCGGCAGTCATGGCAGCTACGACCTCTCCCTGGAGACCTACGTTCCCCACGAGTGATGGCGCCAACAAGAGGAGCGAGGCAGGTGGAGTCGCGTCGGCCCCAAGGGAGCATGTTCGAAGGCTCAACCGCCGAGCCGCTTGCGGCTCGCATGAGGCCACGGACCCTCGACGAGTTCGTCGGCCAGGATCGCATCATCGGCCCCGGCCGACTGCTTAGGCGAGCCATCCAAGCCGATCAGTTGAGCTCGGTGATCTTCTACGGGCCGCCGGGTACCGGCAAGACGACGTTGGCAAGGGTAATCGCCAACACCACCAAAGCCGACTTCATCGCCCTCAACGCCGTGTTAGCCGGCGTAAAGGACATCAGGGCGGCGGTCGCTTCGGGCCAGGAACAGCGTCGTGTCGGGCGCCGCACCATCCTGTTCGTCGACGAGGTGCATCGCTTCAACAAGGCGCAACAAGATGCGCTGCTGCCGTGGGTCGAGAACGGCACCGTGATCCTCATCGGCGCTACGACCGAGAACCCATACTTCGAGGTCAACAAGGCGCTTGTGAGCAGAAGCCGGATCTTCGCGCTCGAACCGCTGAACGAGGACGACCTCCGAGCGGTAGCCGGCCGGGCGCTCGCCGACAGCGAGCGCGGCTACGGAGCTCTCGACGTCGCGATGGACGCAGCTGCACTTGATCACCTGGTCAACGTCGCGAACGGTGACGCCCGCGCACTGCTCAACGCGCTCGAGCTGGCCGTCGACACGACGGAACCCAACACCAGCGGCGAGATCGTCATCACCCGCGCTGTCGCCGAGGAGTCGATACAACGCCGCGCCGTTCTCTACGACAAGGAGGGCGACGCGCACTTCGACACCATCAGCGCCTTCATCAAGAGCGTACGGGGCTCGGACGCCGACGCGGCGCTCTACTGGCTGGCGAAGATGGTCTACGCCGGCGAGGACCCACGCTACATCTTCAGGCGCCTGCTCGTGCTCGCCAGCGAGGACGTCGGGCTAGCCGACCCGAACGCACTCGGCGTCACCGCGGCGGCCGCTCAAGCGTTCGACTACGTCGGCTTGCCGGAGGGGCGCTTTCACCTTGCCCAGGCGACTCTCTACCTCGCCACCGCGCCGAAGAGCAACAGTACGCTAGGCTTCTTTGATGCGCTGGCAGCAGTGGAGAAAGAGCGCGAGGCCGAGGTACCCGACCACCTCAAGGACGCCAACCGCGACGCCGAAGGTCTCGGCCACGGGCAGGGCTACGCCTACCCGCACGCCTACCGCGACCACTGGGTAGCGCAGCAATACCTGCCAGCCGCCTTGCAAGGCAAGCTGTTCTATAAGCCGAGCGAGATCGGCTTCGAGGCCCACATCGGCGCCGCGGTCGCCCGGCGCCGGGAGGCCCAACTGGCTGCCATGCTGGACCTAGAGGTCGGGCTCACGCGCGGACGGCCGTTCACCGCCCTCCACAGGCCGCTGCAGGAACGGGCTGTCGATCGCTGGCTGGAGCGCACGGCCTCGCGCGCCGGCGGACGGCTCGCCAAGGTACGTGATCACCTGTTCGAGCTGGCCGGGCCCGCGCCCCATGCGACCATCCTCGACCTCGACGCCGGTAGCGGCCTATTGACCTGGGAAGCCATACGCAGAGCTTCGAGCGGGCAGACCTGGTCGGTCGCAGGCGACACACGCACTGCGGAGTCGCTCGAGCGACAGGCCGCCGAACTGCCCGAACTGCAACGACCGGTGATCGTCACCGCGCCCTTGACACAGCTCGTGAGCACCGTAGCGGCGAGGTTCGCCGACCAAGACGGCCACCGCCCCGCAACGGCCGCCGCCAGCGGTGCGACCGGCGAGGCAGGTCCCCGCGGGCGCGCTGACATCAAGTTCGACGCCATAATCGGCCGCGGAATCGTTTCAGGCGTCACGGACCTCGAGCAGCTCTTCGCACAACTGAGAGTGCTCCTGGCCGAGGACGGCCGAGTCGTGTTGGCCGAGCTCGACCCCACGGCGACCCAGCGCCTTTACGACCTCGTCGACCTGCGGGGCGAGCGGGGGCTAGAGGAGATGCGTGAGCGGCTAGTGGCAGCCGAAGAGCGGGCCTACTTTGAGACACACGCAACGAGCGGCGAGCAGCTGGCGGCCGCGGCCCGTTCCGAGGGGCTGCAAGCGGTGCGGCTCACGCGGGAGCGTTTCGGCAGCCGGGAGACGCTCTCGGCCCAGACCGTCGGCCAATGGTTCGAGCCAGGAGTCGGCCGCCTCAGCTACGCCGACCACATGCGCAAGGTGCTGAGCGAAAAGGAGGTCGATCGACTCCGCTCGGTCTTCTTCACACAGCTCGCTGGCAAGGACGCGGACTGGACCACTACGTACTACTTCGTCAGCGCCGGCGCGCCCTGACCTGGTTAAGGCGGTCTGGTATGATCCCCGCACGTCCTGACCATCCAAGGGGGATGCGGGCTATCGGCCCGTGCAGGATCGGGGGCAGGTAGCGGTGAAACCTGGCGCAAGTCGGTCTCTGACGCTGCATTACGCTGCGTTGGCCGGCATGCTCGAACTAGCCATAGCTTTGCCGATGCCGGTGCTCGTGCTGCACATGACCGGCCGCGGCCTCGATCTTGCCCTCATCGGTCTCGCCTTCACCGCCCGGGCGCTACTCGTCGTGTTGCTCGAGCTACCAACCGGCGGCCTGGCCGACGCGATAGGTCGGCGACCCATCGCGTTGGCATCTCAACTCTTCACCCTGGCCTCGTTCGCGCTCCTGTTGTTCGTTACCGGTCCGTTCACGGCGCTGGCGTACGCCGTGTTGCAGGGCGTCGGCTCGGCCCTCCACTCCGGGGCTCTCGATGCCTGGTACGTCGACCAGCTACACCGACTCGACGCGAACGTGCCGTTACAGCCTCACTTGGCGGCCGTCGACCTGGCCCAAGCAGCCGGCATGCTCGTCGGCTCCGCCGTCGGCGGCCTGCTGCCCAGCCTCACCGCCGGGCTCGATCTGCCGTGGCCGTTGAGCGGCTTCGGCATCTCACTCTTCGCGGGCGTCTCGCTCAGGTTGGTCGTCTGGTTCGCGACGCTTAACCTGGTCAAGGAGCCGTGGCGGGGCGCGGTGACCGGCGACGCCCTCATGAAGGGCGTACGTGAGACGCCGGCCATCCTAGCCGACGCTCTTCGCCTCACTCGTTCCTTGCCTACGATCCGCTGGTTGTTGCTTGCCGCCGGCGCCGGAGGACTGGCGATGGTCAGCATCGAGACGTTCTGGCAGCCGATCGGCGCAACGATCTTCGGCTCCGAAGCGGCCGATAGTCGTCCGTTCGCCGTAGTGGCGACGCTGAGCGGCTTGGCCGTGCTCGCTGGCAGCCTAGCAGTGATGCGCTGGGGAGAGCGGTTCCCCGGCGGCAGCGCCGCCTTGGCCGGCTTCAGCTTGCTCGTTCGCGGCGGCGCACTGCTGGTGCTGGCCAATGCGGTGTCGGGTGCCGGCGTGGGCCTTGGGCTGACGGTCGCATACTTCGCTCTCGCGACCAATAACGTGCCGCACGACACCC
>DASROV010000185.1:0-6998 GCA_035646755.1 Trueperaceae bacterium
GATGAGCGGCCGCGGGCTTGGCCACACCGGCGGCACGGTCGACAAGCTCGAGAGCATCCCGGGCTTCACCACCGACCTCGACGACGAGCGCTTCCTACGCCAGGCCCGCGAAGTCAGTGTCGTCGTAACTGGCCAATCGAATGACCTGGCGCCTGCTGACGGGCTCATCTACGCACTGCGCGACGTTAGCGGCACGGTCGAGTCGCTTCCGCTTATCGCCAGCAGCGTGATGAGCAAGAAGCTGGCGGGCGGCGCTCACAGCATCGTGCTCGACGTCAAGGTCGGCAGCGGCGCGTTCATGCGCGACGTCGCCGCGGCCAGGCAGCTAGCGACCGCCATGGCGGACATCGGCGCCCACGCCGGCCGTGAAGTGCGCGCCATCCTCTCCGGCATGGCCGAGCCGCTGGGCTACGCGGTCGGCAACGCGCTCGAGGTGAACGAGGCCATCGCCTGCCTCAAAGGCGGCGGGCCCAACGATCTACGCGAGCTGTGCTTGGTCCTGGCCGCCGAGGTGCTTAGCGCCACCGGCCTGCCAAGCGGCCGCGCCGACATCGCCGCCGCGCTCGACGACGGCCGCGCCTACGAGCGCTTCGAACGCTGGGTAGCGGCGCAAGGCGGGGCGGTCGAGCGGCTCGACAGCCTCGAGCTGGCGCCCGACCAGGAGCTGATAAGGGCCGAGTCGACGGGAGCCGTTTCCGCCCTCGACGCCCGCTCCATCGGTGAGGCGGCCGGCCTGCTCGGCGGCGGCAGGGCGAAAAAGGGCGACGCCGTTGACCACGGCGTGGGCGTCATGCTTCACGCCAAGGTCGGCGGCGAGGTAAGCGCCGACGAACCGGTGGCGACGATCTACCACCGGGGTGGCAGAGGGCTTGAGGCCGCCAGCGCGAAACTGCGCGGCGCGATCACCCTCGCCGACTCGGCGCAGCCGCTCGAGCTCATCGTCGAGACGGGCCTTGGTGGGACGCATGCTGGCTAGGGACCAGGTCGAGCGCTACTCCCGGCAACTGGTGCTTCCTGAGGTAGGCATCGAAGGGCAGATACGGCTCGCCGCTGCCCGGGTCCTCGTGGTAGGTGCCGGCGGCCTCGGCACCCCTGCGCTGCTCTACCTGGCGGGCGCTGGCGTAGGCACGCTCGGCGTCGTCGACCACGACATCGTCGAACTCTCGAACCTCCACCGCCAGGTGATCCACGACAGCGCCGCGGTAGGCATTGGCAAGGCGGAGTCGGCGGCCGCCAGGCTCGCGGCCCTCAACCCGCACGTCAAAGTAGACGTGCACGACGTCCGCCTCGACTCGAGCAACGCCCGCGCCCTGGTGCGGGACTACGACATCGTCGTCGACGGCAGCGACAACTTCCCCACGCGCTACCTCGTCAATGACGCCTGCGTGCTCGAACGCAAGCCGCTGGTGTTCGGGGCGGTGTCGAGGTTCGACGGCCAGGTGACGGTGCTGGTGAGCGACGAGTTGAAGCCCCAGGCAGCCAACGGCCCGCCCATCGGCCCAGCGTCCCGCACCCCTGACGAAGGCGCGCGTGGCGACCGGCCACCGTGCTATCGCTGCCTGTTCCCCACTCCGCCCGCGCCCGGCACCGTGCCGAACTGTGCGGAGGCCGGCGTGCTTGGCGTACTGCCGGCCATCGTGGGCGGCTTCATGGCGGCCGAGACACTCAAGCTCATCCTCGGCCTCGGCAGCCCGCTAGCTGGTCGGTTGCTGCTCGTCGACCTGCTCGAGCCAGCCACCACCCCGATCGTGGTCGAGCGCGACCCGGACTGCCCCGTTTGCGGCGAGAAGCCGAGCATCACCGAGCTGATCGACTACGAGGCGTTCTGCGGCGTGGTCGCTCAGGAAGCCGGTAGTAGCGTCGGTTGACACTTAACGCTCCGGGAAAGTACACTTAACTTTGCGCCTTAAGGGGCGCATTGGTGCCGCGGGGTGGAGCAGTCTGGTAGCTCGTCGGGCTCATAACCCGAAGGTCATTGGTTCAAATCCAATCCCCGCAACCACAAGTTCAACGAGGAAGGCGGGCCGGACACAGCGTCCGGCCCTCTCCTTTTGAGTCGTCAACTTAGATGCCGCAGGTCGCCGCCGACTCCCTTCTGCCCTTCCGGCCCCGGCGTGTGCTCGTCGCCGGCACCTCGGGCGCCGGCAAGACGACCTTGGCGAGGCGCATCGCGGCGATCCTCGAGCTGCCTCACAGCGAGATAGACGCGCTCTTCCACGGCCCCAACTGGGTGCCTCGCCCTGAGTTCGTGAGCGACGTCGAAGCGGCAATCGCCGCTGAGCGCTGGGTGACCGAGTGGCAGTACCGGCTGGCCAGGCCGCTGCTCGCCGAGCGCGCTGACACCTTGGTGTGGCTCGACTACCCGCGCCACCTCGTGATGTGGCGCGTCATCCAGAGGACTGTCAGCCGCCGCGCGCAGCGCGCGGTGATGTGGAACGGCAACGTCGAAGGTCCCCTGTGGCGGCTGTTCACCGACAAGACCCACATCGTGCGCTGGGCCTGGGACACGCATGCCAAGACCCCGTCGCGCGTGCGCGCCCTGCTGGCAGGCGACACCCACCTCGTCGTGGTGCGCCTCCGTGGGCCGCTCGAAGCGGAGCGTTAGCTAGCAGGACCGTTGCTGGCAGCGGCGGCACGCCATGACGAACGCGACGACCACCGCCACGACCGCCGTGACGACGAGCGCAACGACGAGCGCAACGAACCTGCGGGGCCCGCGACCGGTTCCAGCCCTCAAGCCAGCTAGCATGTAGCCTGCATGGCCGCCCGGAGCTCCGGGCGGCTGGACCCGTAGAACGTTGAGTCGCCGCCACGGAGACGTTGATCGGGTGATCGAGAGGTAGAGCACGTGAGCAACGAAGAGAACGAACTTCACAAGTACATGGACGAGAACTCGGCCGAGAACACGGACAAGAACCTGGACGGTACCCCGGCCGGGACCTCGGGCGAGAACAGCGCGACGACCACCGCCGAGGACGCGGAGCAGCCGACGCGCTCGGGCTTCATGGCGATAATCGGCAAGCCGAACGTTGGCAAATCGACCCTGCTCAACACCCTGCTTGGCGTGAAGGTAGCGCCAATTACGCCCAAGCCGCAGACCACGCGGCGCGGCGTGCGCGGCATATACACCGAGGAGAACAGGCAACTGGTGTTCGTCGACACGCCGGGCCTTCACCGCGGCGGCGACACCATGCTCGATCGGTCGATGCACCGCGAGATCCGTGACGCTGTTGTCGACGTCGACCTGATCCTGTGGGTAGTCGACCTCAGGCGGCCGCCCGGGGGCGAGGACAAGGACGTCGCACGGCTCCTCGCCGGCGTCCCTGACAGCATCCCGGTGTTCATCGTCGGCAACAAGGTCGACGCCGCGAAGTACCCGGACGAGGCGCTCAACCTCTACCGAGAGCTCTACCCCAAGGCGGAGCGCGTTATCGCCATCTCGGCACTGAACGACCCGAAGGCCGTCTACGCGCTGCGCGACGACCTGCTCGACCGCCTGGAAGAGAACCCGTTCTTCTTCCCCAGCGACATCCGCTCGGACCAGACCCGCGAGCAATGGGTAGCGGAGCTCATCCGCGAGGCGGCCATGATCCACCTGCGCCAGGAGATCCCCTACTCGGTCGCGGTGCAGGTCGTCGACTGGCAGGACGGCGCAGAGGACCGGCCCACGGTTATCACCGCCGAGATCTGGGTCGAGAAGAGCGGCCATCGTCGCATCGTGGTCGGCAAAGGCGGCGCGATGATCAAGGAGATCGGCAAGATGGCCCGCAAGCAGCTGGAGATATTCATGCAGGAGAAGCTCTTTCTCGAGCTCGAGGTGGTGGTGCGCAGCGAGTGGCGGCGCGACCGCGAATCGTTGCGCGAGCTCGGCTACGAGCCCTAAGCCCGGGAAGTCGAGCGCCAAGCAACCGTGCCCATCACCGCCCGTTGGAGACCGCTCGCCAGCCTGCCGGCTGCGCGCGGCCGTGACGCCATGCCAGGCGTCTACGAGCTGGCGGACGAGGACAAGCAGCTGGTTTACATCGGCCAGTCGGCGCGCGACGTTCCCAACCGCATCAGGCAGCACTTCGCGAAGGAAGGTTGCGTCAGAGACACTGTTCGTTACTGGCGTTACGAGTACAGCCGGGTGCCACAGGCGGACGAGGCGCGGCTCTTGGCCCACTACCGCGCGGCCAACGACGGGGCCGCGCCGCCCTGCAACCGGGCCACCCCGCTGGAGCGAAACACCAGCAGAAGGTTCGTCGAACGCTTCGGTTCCAGTGACGACTGACCCCCGAAAAACACGATAACCATCGCAATCGTGTGAAAACCCCTACTTGTGGCTATTTTTTTACCGTGATATAACCGGTCAGGCGAGGAGAACGTATAGGTCTTCTCAGATCGGTTTGGAGGGTTTGCATGCGCAAGTTGTTGGTTTCCCTGATCACTGTGGTCGCCCTCGGTGCAGGTGTGGCATCCGCGCAAGGTGCGTACTGGGCAGGTGTGAGTGCCGGGTACCCAGGTGCGTCGCTACACTTTGGTATCGAGGACATCGCTCCCGACTTCTCGGTGCGCATCAACGCCGGCTTCAACTACATCGGCACGGGCGGCTTCTCGCTCGGCGTCGACGGCCTCTACGACCTGCCGGTCGACATGGGTGACGCCCCTATCGACGTATACGCGGGTGCGGGCGTTGGCCTCGGCATCGGTGCCGGTGCTGTCGGCATTGGCGCCAACCTGTTCGTCGGTGGCGAGTTCAACCTCGCCAGCGCCGGTCTTCCTGAAGGCGGCGTCTTCCTCGAGGTCGGCCCCAGCATCGCCGTGATCCCGAACTTTGCGTTCGGCATACTCGGCCGCTTGGGCTTCAACTACCACTTCTAAGAACCAGCTAACTTACCAGCGAAACCCTAAAGCGCCCCGCGGAGAACATCCGCGGGGCGCTTTATAGTCAACCAACCACGTACAACACGTCGCTTATTGCCCCCGGCAGGTCCTCGGCCTTAAGCCCGCGCTTCTTTATCGAGAAGCCAGGAGGGTAGCGCGTGGCCTCGACCTGGAACGACAGCGCCTTGAGCGCCTTGGCGTCGAAGTCGAGGCTGTCGAGGTCGCCGTCGAAGCTCAGTTGGACGTCGGTCATGTGCTCCTTGATGGTCGCCACCCGCTTGCCGCCGGCCAGCAGGCGAAGACGCGTGAGCTCCACGAACGCCTTGACATCGGCGGGGAACGGCCCGTACGCCTCGCGCAGCTCCTTGGCGATGCGGGAGACCTCGGCCAGGCTGTCGGTCTCGGCGAAGCGCCCGTAGTAGTTGATGCGCACGTCGTCGTCCTGCACGTATGACGGGCTGAGCCGGGCGTCGAGGTTGAGGTCGATGGCGACCTGCGGCCGCTCGGCGGCCTTCTTCTCACCCTTCAGCTTGGCGATCTCCTCGGCCAGCATCTCGGTGTAGACCTCGAGCGAGACCGCGCTGATATGGCCGTGCTGCTCGGAGCCCAAGAGGTTGCCGACGCCCCGGATCTCCATGTCCTTCTCGGCCAGGAGGTGGCCGGAGCCGAGGTCGTTGAGCTCGGCGATCGCGTACAAGCGGCTCTGCGCCTGCTCGGTGAGCCTTCCCGGGTAGAGCATGTACGCCCAGGCCTCGGTCTGCCGCCGGCCGACGCGGCCACGCAACTGGTAGAGCTGCGCCAGGCCAAGCCGGTCGGCGCGCTCGATGATCAACGTGTTGGCGCCGGTGATGTCGAGCCCCGACTCGACGATGGTGGTAGACAGCAGCACGTCGTACCCGCCGTCCTCGAAGCCGATCATCACCTCCTCTAGGTCCTCTTCTGACATCTGGCCGTGCGCCACGCCGATGCGCGCCTCGGGAACTAGCTGCGAGAGCGTCCGCGCGCGCAGACTCATCGAGCCGACGCGGTCGTGGATGTAGAAAACCTTGCCGCCGCGTTCGAGCTCGCCAAGCACCGCCTCGCGCACGGTCATCGGGTCGTACGGCTGCAGGACCGTCTGGATCGGCTTGCGCCCATACGGCGGGGTGAGGATCTGGCTTACGTCACGCAGGCCGACCATGCTCATGTACAGCGTGCGCGGGATCGGCGTCGCCGACAGCGAGAGCACGTCGACGTTGGCCTTCAGGCTCTTGATGCGCTCCTTCTGCCCCACGCCGAAACGATGCTCCTCGTCGATCACCAACAGGCCGAGGCGTTTGTACTTGATCGACTCGTTGAGCAATCGGTGCGTGCCGATGACGATGTCGACCGAGCCGTCGGCGAGGCCCTTGACGGTGTCGCGGGCCCGCTTGTCGCTGGTGAAGCGCGAGAGCATCTCGACCCTCACCGGCAGGCTCGCGAAGCGCGCCATGAACGTGTCGTGATGCTGCTTGGCGAGCACCGTTGTCGGCACCAGCACGGCCGCCTGATGGCCGTGGCCGACGACGCGGTGCGCGGCGCGGATGGCGACCTCGGTCTTGCCGAAGCCGACGTCACCCGAGATGAGGCGGTCCATCGGCACGCCGCGTTCGAGGTCGGCGTCGACGTCTTCGATGGCCCCACCCTGGTCGGGCGTGAGCTCGAACTCGAAGTTCTTGCCGATCTGCACGTCCCACTCGCTCTGCGCGGGGAACTCGGTGCCCGTGCTTATCTGCCGCTGGGCGTACGCCTTGATGAGTTCGGCGGCCATCTCCGAGGCGCTGACGCGCGCGCGCTCACGGGCGCGCGCCCACTCGTTGGTGCCGAGCGTCGACAGCCGCGGCGGGTCGTCGGTGGTGCCGGGGTGACGCCTTAGCAGCGGCAGGTGCTCGACGGGGAGGTACAGCTTGCCCTCGCCTGCGTAGCGCAGCTGCAGGTAGTCGCGGGTGACACCCACCACTTGGCGCGCCTCAAGGCCGAGGAAGCGCCCGATACCGTGGTCCGGGTGGATGAGATAGTCGCCGACAGTGAGCTGGGAGGCGTCGTGCACCCGCTTGCCTGGCAGTTTGGAGAGCTTGCGGCCACCCTGGTAGCCGTATAGCAGCTCCTCGCTAAGC
>DASROV010000186.1:0-3209 GCA_035646755.1 Trueperaceae bacterium
ACGTAATGTTGCTCGGCTGCGTCTCGATCCCCGCAGGCATGACCCTCGGCATGACCTACGGCGTGATCGTCACCGCCATCGTGTCGTGGGCGATCGCGGTGATCGAAGCGGTGGTGCTGTTGTGAGGAGTCGGAGTAACACTGAAGGCCATACCCTCAACCGATGACGCGGCCACGTTCGCCCTCTCCGAAGCCTGTCGAAAATTGGTGGCGGTAGCGTAGCGCGCGCGCTAGCCGAGCCCGGCCAGCCCGTCCACCTCGTATGAGGTGTCGGGTAGGTGCGGCCACCACCAGCGCGCCAAGCCTGCCCCGGCTGTCCATGACGCGAACGCGTTGGCTGGATCCTGTGGGACGTGTTGTTCGATGACGGGCGGTGGGGTCATGCTCAAGCCTCGATGTAATCGACGTCGTAATCCGCGAAGTGCCTGTCACGGGTTACCAATACCAACCCCTCGGTCTTGGCTTGGACGGTCAAGAGCCGATCGAAGGGGTCCCTGTGATGGTAAGGAAGGTCGCCAACGGCAAGCGCTTGTTCGCTGGTGATCGTCAATGGCGTGAAGCGATAACGCTTAAGGCCGTCCATGAAGTTGCCGTCCAGTTTTAGCTTCCCAAGGGATTTCTTGATGGCGATCTCGAGGGCAGTGGCAGCGCTCACGAAGACATCGTTGCTTCCGTCGCTTATCACCTTTACTGCTGCTGGGGACAACCTAGTCTGGCCGTCGAACAGCCACACGCGTGCCAGTCAGGCATCCCTCAGCGTCGGGTCGAGCAGGTCCCGCAACCCGTCACCGAACAGGTTGAACCCGAGCGACGCCAGCAGGATCGCCAGCCCCGAGAATACCGATACCCACGGCGACAGCAGCATTGTGTTGCGGCTCTCGGAGAGCATCAGGCCGAGCGACGGGATCGGCGGTTGGGTGCCGAGCCCGAGGAAGCTGAGCGAGGCTTCGACCAGGATCGCCGTTGACAGCGACAGCGTCAGCTGCACCATCAGCGGCGCCATGATGTTGGGCGTCACGTGCCTGGCGAGGATACGGCTGGGCGAGCTACCGAGCGCCCGCGCGGCGGAGACGTAGTCCCAGTTGAGCACCGTGAGCGCCGGAGCGCGGGCGAGACGAGCGAAGATCGGCGTGTAGACGATGCCTATCGCCAGCCCGGTGTTCAAGCTGCCCGGGCCGAGGACCGCCAGCACTGCTATGGCCAGCAGGATTATGGGGAAGGCAAGTAACACGTCCATCACACGCATGATGATGCGGTCGACCCAACCGACGAAGAAGGCGGCGATGAGGCCGAGTAGACCCCCGACGATGGTAGCGATGCCTACAGCACCTAGGCTCACGCCGATGGAGGTGCGGTAGCCGTGGAGCACGCGCGATAGCGTGTCCCTACCGAAGTTATCGGTGCCCAGCCAATGTGCGGCCGAGGGGCCCTGGAAGCGGTCGCGGATGCTCTGGGCTAGGGGGTCGTAAGGGGCGATCAACGGGCCGAGCGCGGCGGCCACGACGACGAACAGAGCCAGCACGAAGCCGAGGAAGCCTACAGGGTTGCGCAGGAGGCGACCGAAGAAGCTGCGGGCGAACTCGCTGCGAGGAGCGGCGGCTGGGCGGGTGGTGGTGGCGTCCATCAGCTCGTGCCCCTCACGCGTATTCCACCCGTGGATCTATCCACGCGTAGGCCAGGTCGACGAGGAGGTTGACCAGCACGAACACCGCGGTGACGATGAGGACGACGCCCTGCACGAGCGGGTAGTTGCGCTCGTTGATGGCGCCGATGATGAGCCGGCCGACGCCAGGTATGGCGAAGACCTGCTCGATGACGACCACGCCCGAGAGGAGGTAGCCCACCTGCACGCCGATGACGGTGATCACCGGGATCATCGCGTTGCGTAGGGCGTGCTTGTAGAGCACGGCGCGCTCGCCTGCCCCCTTGGAGCGAGCGGTGCGCACGAAGTCGCTGGTTAGCACCTCGAGCAGGCTAGAGCGCAGGATGCGCGTGAGGCCGGCGATCATCGGGAGGCTGACGGCCAACACTGGCAACGCCAACCTCGCCAGGTTGCCGAGCGGGTCTTGCCCGAACGGCACGTAGCCTATGGCCGGCCAGGTAGGGAGGTAGATGGAGAAGAAGTAGAGCAGCAGGACGCCGACCCAGAAGGAGGGAAGGGTGAGGCCGACGATGGCCACCAGCCTCACCACCAGGTCGCCCCAGGTGCCGCGCGCCCGCGCTGCCAGCACCCCTAACGGGAAGGCGACAAGCATGGCGAACCCCAGCGCCAGGCCGGTGATCTCGAGGGTGACCGGCAAGCGCGAGGCGATCTCGGAGCTGACCGGCCTGCCGGTCCAGATGCTGTTGCCGAGATCGCCCCTCAGCACGCCAGTCAACCACTGCCAGTACTGCTCGTATATGGGCAGGTGCAGGCCGAGCTGACGCCGTAGGTTCTCGATCCTGTCGGGCGTGATGTCGGTGTTGGCACCGAGCATGATCGCCACCGCGTCGCCCGGGATGAAGCGCACCATCATGAAGATGAGCAGCGACACCCCGAACAACACGAACAGCAAGTCGAGCAGGCGCCGAACGACGTACTGGGCCATCGGCTAGAATTTTCCCGGCGGCGGCTCCCAGCCGCTGCCTGCTACCGCAACGTCACCTCGCGCAGGTAACGCAGGCTCCTGGTCGGGAGTTGCTGGAAGCCTTCGACCTCGTCGGCGACAGCACTGAACAGCGTGCCGTAGGCGATGTGGGCGATCGGCCCCTCGCAAGCCAGCTTCTCCTGGAGCTGCTCGTAGATCTCGGCACGTTCGGCCATGTCCGCGTTGGTGCGGCCCGCTTCGAGCCACTCGTCGACCTCGGGATCGGAGTAGTTATAGACGTTGGTGGAGCCGTCGGTGACGAAGGTGCGGTGCAGGTAACCGTCGGGGTCGGTGCTACCGCCGTTGAGGCTGACGAACATGTCGAAGTTGGAGTTGGTCCAGTCCTGCACGAAGGCGCCGAACTCCGCGACGTTCAAGTTTGCGTCGATGCCGACCTCGGCTAGCTGCGCCTGCAGTACCTGGGCGGTGTCGCTGACGACCTGGATGGTGCCGAAGGTGAGGATCTCAGTCTCGAAGCCGTCGGGGTAGCCGGCTTCGGCCAACAGGCTGCGAGCCGTGTCGAGGTTGGTGGCGTAACACTGGAACTGGCTGGTATCGACCGCCCACGACTTCAGGCCGGGGC
>DASROV010000187.1:0-4461 GCA_035646755.1 Trueperaceae bacterium
GCCATGGCTCCCGGCGGCCCGCCGGGGATCAGGCCCGGTCGCGGTCGTCGTCTTCGAGGTCGTCCGCTAGTTCGTCTTCGAGTTCGTCTTCGAGTTCGCCTTCGAGTTCGCCTTCGAGTTCGTCGGCGAGCTCGTCATCGACGGTTACGGCCGCGGAGCCTTCGCTAAGCGGGTCAGGTACGACGTCGCCAGCCACCTCATCGACGTCGTCGCCCAACGCGATGTTGCCGTTGGTAACGCCGCCGGTGGCGGCGGGAACGTCTACCGTCGACTCGCCAGCGACGGGCACGCCGGTGGTGACACTACCGGCTGCCGGAGGCGTGTAGCTGGGGTCGACCGGCGCCGGGGCGGCTACCGAGTCGCTATCGACTCTCGCGTCAGCGGTCGCTCGGTCCTTACCTTGGCGGCCCTGGATCGCCTTCACCAGGAAGTAGACGAGGCCACCGGCGATTGCGACAGGCACGATGAACCTAAGCAGCATCCAGAGCAGGCCGGCCAAACTCTTGAGGACGATGCCCCCGAGCGCAAGCACCCAGCCCACCACCCACAGCAGACCGGTGCCGACGAGCAACGCGATAAGGCCGAACACGACCAGCTCCACGTATTCCTGCAGGGAGCGTCTCATGGCGGCAGTATAGCAAGGCCCTTGGTGGCATCACGGTCCGGCGGCTTGCGACCGTGGGCGCAAGCGGGCCAAAAGGCCGTGGACGGAACGCGAACGGGCCAGAAACCGGGCCGTGAACTGAACCCGAACGGGCCGCGAAGAGGGCGCGGAGGAGCAGGGATCCGGGCCGCGCGCGGGCCGTCGGCAGCCGCCGCTCGGCTACACTGCGCGGCATGCCTGACGCCGAGCCTGTAACGGATGAGCCTGTAACGGATGAGCCTGGAACGGATGAGCCTGGCACAGAACTGACCATCCTGCGCCAAGTTCATGGTGGCCGGGGCCTGGCGAGGCTTCCCGACGGCCGCATAGCTCTAGTCACGGGAGGCATCCCGGGTGAGCGGGTGCGCGCCCGGCTCGAAGACCGCAAGGGCGTGCTGCTCGGCGAGGTCACCAGCGTGCTCGAGTCGAGTCCCGATCGGGTGGCCCCGCCCGCGCACCCCGGCCTCGCACTTGGCCACATCGCGTACGCTCGGCAGCTCGAGCTCAAGCGTGAGGTCGTGCGCGACGCGCTTGCCAGGGCCACGGGTGAGCCGGTCGAGGTCGGGCCCGTGACGCCGGCGCCGGCACTCTGGGGTTACCGCAACGCGGTCCAGCCGGCCGTCGGCGCCGGCCTCGGTTACCGGCTCCCTGGCAGCGAAGAGCTGGTAGCACTTGACTCCGACCCGACCGCGAACCGCGGCGTGAACGAGGCCTGGGCAGTATTGCGGGGCCTCGGCGTCGGCGGCCCAGGCGGCAAGGAGCCAAGAAGCGCCAGCGGGGGGACCTCGGTCCCGGCCGGCGCAGCGCAGACGACGTCAGGTAAGCCACCGACTAGGGTCCCGAGGCTCGCCGAGGTCGCCATCCGCGCCAACGACGAAGGCGAGGCGCTGGTTGCGCTAATCGGCAGCGGGCCCAGCTCGGCGGCGCTCGACCTCGCTCACCGGCTCGTCGAGCGCGGGATCTCCGGGGTCTCATGGGCGCCATACGACCCGCGCGGGCGGTTCCGCGGTGGCAGCGAGAAGCTCACCGGCAAACGCATGATCCTGCAGCGTTTCGGTCCGTACCCGCTAAGCGTGACGGCGACGACGTTCTCGCAACCCAATCCCGCGGCCGCGTCAGCGCTCTTCGCCGAGCTTCAGCGCTGGGCAGGCAGCGGCTCGGCAGCGGTCGAGCTGTTCGCGGGCGGCGGCGCTATCGCCATGCACTTGGCCGGCTCGTACGAACTGGTAACCGCCATCGAGGTCGACAAGGGCGCCGTCGAACGCGGCAAACGCGACGCCGCGCGGCTCGGCCTTCACAACGTCGAGCTGTTTAGGACCGACGCCAGGCGCCTTGACCTGAAGCCCGGCCCCGAGCTTTTCGTCGTCGATCCGCCGCGCGCCGGGCTGGCGGCCGAGCTGCGCGCCGGGCTCGCCGCCGCTGTTACCGAGCGTCTGCTCTACGTCTCCTGCGACGTCGCGACCTGGGCCCGTGACGTAGCCGACCTCCAGCGCCGCGGACTGCGCCTTACTCGGTTCGTGCCGTACGACTTCTATCCACACACGCACCACATCGAGGTGCTGTCGCTGCTCGAGCGGGGGTGAGGAGTGCAGTATCCTTACGCAGCGTGCTAGCCCGCCGGATCATCCCCTGCCTCGACGTCCACGACGGCCGCGTCACCCGCGGACAGCAGTTCGGCCGCGCCGAGCGCGGGGAGCTTAGCGACGTCGGTGACCCGGTTGCGTTGGCGCTTCGCTACGACGAGCAGGGTGCCGACGAGCTGGTGTTCTACGACATCACCGCGACGGCCGACGGGCGCGGTGCGCTGCTCGACGTGATCACGCGCGTCGCCGAGCGCTGCTTCATGCCGCTTACTGTCGGTGGCGGCGTGCGCAGCCTGGCCGACATCAGGGCGCTAACGCTGGCCGGGGCCGACAAGGTGTCACTCAACTCTGGCGCCCTGGCCAACCCGAGCCTGGTGGAGGAGGCCGCCGCCCACTTCGGCTCGCAGGCGGTAGTGCTCTCGGTGGACGTAAGGCGTCGCCAAGGCGGCGGTTGGGACGTCTACGCTGCCGGCGGGCGCAAGCCCACCGGGCTCGACCTTGCTGACTGGGTCGAGCGCGGTCAGCGGCTGGGAGCCGGTGAGATAGTGCTGAACAGCATCGACGCCGACGGCATGAAGACCGGTTACGACCTGGAGGCCATCCGCTTCGTCGCGAACCTCGTCGATGTGCCGCTCGTCGCTTCTGGCGGGGCGGGCAACGCCGAGCACATGCGCGACGCGTTGCTCATTGGCGGCGCCGACGCGGCCCTCGCGGCCGGCATCTTCCACCGCGGCGAGGCCGACGTGGCGAGCGTCAAGAGGGTCTGCGTCGCCGCCGGCCTGCCGATGAGGATCACGCAGGATGACGGCGTCGCGCCGAGGGAGAGGCATGCAACGACTAGCGGCTGAGCGCGCTACCGCAAGGGTCAGTACCGAAAGGGTAACTACCGAAAGGGTACCCACCGAAAGGGTGACTAGCGCAAGGGTGAAGGGCTGGCCCGAGGAGGGCCCGGCGCTGAGGTTCGACGATCGCGGCCTGCTGCCCGTCGTCGTGCAGGAGGTGAGCGACGGCGCGGTACTGATGTTGGCCTACGCCGATCGCGAGGCGCTCGAGCGCACACTCGCCACCGGCGACGGCCACTACTTCAGCCGCTCGCGGCAGCGGCTGTGGCGCAAAGGGGAGACCAGCGGCAACGTCCAGAGGGTTCATGAGGTGCTCTACGACTGCGACGCCGACACGCTGTTGTACCGAGTGAGCCAATCCGGTCCGGCCTGCCACACCGGTGAGCGCAGCTGTTTCCATCGGTCGCTGGCGGTGGCGGGTGTGTCGCCTCGAGATGCCGGGGCCCCGCACGACGCTGACGACGACCGGCCATCACTAGGTGAGGCGCTTAGCCTGCTCGAGGCGGTCGTCGCCGAGCGGCTCGCGACGCTTCCTGAGGGGTCGTACGTCAGGCGCCTGCACGAAGGTGGCCTCGGTTACGTGTCGCAGAAGGTCGTCGAGGAGGCGGGGGAGACGATAGTCGCTGCTCTGGAGGGCAAACGCGGCGAGCTCCGCGGCGAAGCCGCCGACCTGCTCTTCCACCTGACCGTGTTGTTGGCGGAGACGGGCGTTGACATGAGCGACGTCGCCCAGACGATCGTCGCCAGGCACCGCGACACACACTCGTAGCGCCCCCGACGGTTACGCTCGCCGGCAGTGAGTGAACGTAAGCAAGGGAACAGCCGTAGCCACGCCGGCTGGCGGTGGTCGGCATTTGCGGCGCTCACCTGCCTGCTCCTGGCCGCGTGTGCGCCGAGGGCCGGCAGCCCCGAGCGCCTCGCCGAGGCCGCGTCAGGCCGCACCACCAGCCCACCCTCGGTGGCCGATTTCGCCGGTTTCGTGCCGACAAAAGCAGGAGGCGACCGGGGCCATAGGCAGCGCCCCGAGGACTCCCCCGACATGGTAATCATCGCGTTCTCGGGCCACTGCGGCCTTGTCTGCCACACCCGTAACACCTGGTCGTATCTCGACACCGCAAGTGACGAGACAGGCGGCGTCGCGGTGCTGGCTGGCATCGCAGGCGCGTACGAGAACCTCGGCCTCGAGGTCGAGACCTTCAGCGTCTCGTCGTTCGTCACCGCCCACTACAGCCTCATTAGCGAGGAGCTCGAGCCCGGCTACCTGCAGGCGCAGGCCTACCTCGACGCGGTCAAGCGCGACTGGATAAGCGGCTACGCCGATCCGACCAGGGTAGTACTCGTCGGCCACTCGCACGGCACGGTGTGGGCCTCGTTGCTGGCGCTCAACAACCTC
>DASROV010000188.1:0-7852 GCA_035646755.1 Trueperaceae bacterium
GCGGGCGTCGCGGTCTTAGCGGCGCTCCGGATCCGCGAGCGCGAGGGCGTCGGTAGCCGCATCGACCTCTCGCTGTTCGACGTCGCCCTCGCCAGCATGGTGAATCAGACCCAGAGCGCGCTGTTGACAGGCGAGGCGCCACGGCGGCTAGGCAGCGCGCACCCGAGCATCGTCCCCTACCAGAGCTTCCAGGCCGCAGACGGCGCCCTGGTGCTGGCTATCGGCAACGACGGGCAGTTCCGCCGCTTGTGCGAGGCGCTCGGCGTGCCCGAGCTGGGAACGGACGAACGCTACGCCACCAACAGCGCCCGCGTGGCGAACCGTGCGGAGCTGGTGCCGCGCTTGCAGGCGCTCACCGGCGGTCGTCACCGCGACGAGCTGCTGGCGGCATGCTCACAAGCCGGCGTTCCCGCCACGCCCGTGTTGACCCTCCCCGAGGCTCTGGCCGACCCGCAGGCCGAGGCCCGCGGCGCGGTCGTGACCAGCCGCCATCCCACCATCGGCGAGCTGCCGTTGATCGCGAGCCCGCTGTGGCACGTGCACCCCGCCGGTGCGGACGGCAGCTTGGCGCCTGGCCGCTCCCCCGCCGCCGCGCCGCCGCTGCTGGGCCAGCACAGCCGCAGCGTCTTGGCCGGTGACCTAGGCCTCGGCCAAGACGAGATCGAGCTGCTGTTCGCCGCCGGGGTGGTGGCCGAGCCCAGTGCCGGCCACGACGGTTAGGCGCCGATTCAGTTAACCGCTTATCAGCTAGGCGCTACTCAGTTCGGCTGCAGCAGCGAGTCGGCGACAGCGCCGCGCAGCAGGCCGCGGTAGACGCCGTCGACAGTTACCCGGCCGACCTCGAGCTCGATGGTCGGGTAGCGGGGGTTGTGAGCGCGCAGGCCAACATGGCCCCTGCCGAGCTGGTCGAAGTACTTGATGGTGACGTCTTCGTCGTCGACTCTCACGGCGCAGATCTCGCCGCTGCGAGTCGGCTGGGTGTGGCTCAACAGGACTATGTCGTCGGGCTGGATGAGGTCGGCCATGGAGTCGCCCCTGATGCGCAGCGCGAAGCTTTGGCGCGGCATGCCGGACACCGGCAGGTACGCCTCGGCGTGGGCCACTGCCGCATCGAACGGCCCTGCCGGGATGTCACCGAGCACCGGGATGCCGGTGGCTCCGGCTGGTAGGGCCAGGTAGGGTGAGCGGCCTCGGCCGCGGCTCTCGAACTCGAGATGGCCCTTGCGCTTGAGCGCCTCGAGGTGCTGGCGCAAGGAGACGTAGTGGATGCCGAGTGAGCGCGCCAGCTCCGAGAGCTCAGGAAGCGAACCCGTGCGGGCGTAGTGCTCGACGAGCCGCTGGTAGACCCGGGCCTGAGTGGGCGTGAGGCCTGCGACCGGCCGCTCGGCTAGATCTGTCATGCCTTAAATAGTAAGGTCAATCGGCAGATGTGTCAATTGTGAGAGAGATTAACGTTGAGGTCGTCGGGCGCCGCCGGCGCGCCCCTGGCGGGGTTACGAGAAGTGCCGTCAGGGACGGTCTCATCGTATGTTCACGCCCAGCCAGCAGTATGGACAGACCCGGCCCAAGGGTGCTATAGTTTCTGTAGTTCCCCGCTGGGCTTGCGCGCAGCGAAGGGCGCCATTTAGCGATCGTTCGCACCGTTCGGCCACTTTGACGGCCGCCGTTCGAGTTCGATCACACAGAAAGGAATCACCATGCTCGACACTTTCGAAGCTCTCGATACGCCGAGCAGTTGCGAGAACCCCGGCATCGTGCCAACTGGCTTGGCACTGCCGACGCGCACGCTCGAACCTGGTCAGACCCTCTACGAAGCGGACCGTGACGCCAGCAGCCTTTACGTCGTCAACCACGGTGTGCTGAAGGCGGTAGTACCCACCAGCCTCGGCCGCGACCGCATCGCCGATCTCTACGGCCCGGGAGACGTGTTAGGCCTCAGCGCGCTCGACGGTGGGCGCCATGCCGAGACCGTCGTCGCGGTTCACGACGCCTGCCTCACGCCTATCGACCCGCAGCAGGCGATGAACGACCGGGGCCTGCGTGACTACGTTCTTCGCAGCCTCGCGCGGCAACTGCGCCGCAGCCGCGAGATGCTCGACGAGGCCGAGATGCCCGTCGGCGCCCGCGTCACTCGCGCCTTCCTGCGGCTGGCCAAGCAGTTCGGCCTCCCGTCTGACGACCTCGGCGGCGGCATCAAGCTACCCCTCGCGCTCACCCACGAGGACCTCGCCGACCTCACCGGCTCGAGCCGCGTGACCATCACCCGTATCCTCGGCGAGCTGCGTAACGAGGGCGCCCTCTCGGGTACCCGCGGCGTCTACGTCGCCGACCTCGACGGTCTCGAGCGCGCCACCGACCAGTACGTAATGCAGGTCCTCTAGCGCAGGCTCGCTTTAGGCAGCTGACAGTTCAAGCGCCGCGTCCCGGTACTCCCGATGGTTCAAGGGAACACCCCGGCACGCGGCGCTACTGTTAATCTTGACTAACATGCTCACGTTCACCGATATCGCCAAGCAGCGCGTGCTGAAGTTCATGCAGTCACAAGCCGGGCAGGGCGTCGGCGCCCTGCGCATCGCGGGCACCAAGGCCGAACAGCGGCTGTGGCTGGTGAAGCCGTCTGACAAGCAGGCCAACGACCAGGTTCAGGACGAGGGCTCCTTCGAGGCCTACCTCGATCCGATGAGTGCCAAGCAGCTGGACGGCGCGGTAGTCGACTTCGTCGAGGGCGTTATGCAGTCGGGCTTCAGGGTGTTCTTCGAGAGCCCGAAATGGGACGACCAGGTGGAGCAGAAGGTACAGGATGCCCTCGACCGCCACATCAACCCCGGCGTCGCCAGCCACGGTGGCAACGTCACGCTCGACGGCGTCAAGGACGGCGTTGCCTACATCCGCTTCGGTGGCGGTTGCCAAGGCTGCGGCGCGGCCGACGTGACCCTCAAGCAAGGTGTCGACCGCATCCTCCGCGAGCAGGTGGCCGAGATATCGGCCGTCAAAGACGCGACCGATCACGATGCCGGTGAGAACCCGTTCTACGCGAAATCCGCCGGCAAGGCCTCGTCGCCGCTGGCCGGCTAAAGCGCCAACCACCAGCGACGAATACCGGCTAAGGTTGAAGGCGCCTTGAACGACCGGCGCCAAGTGACCAGACCGACACAAGCAGAGATTAGCCAAGCCGTCGCGGTGGCGGCCGGACGCGCTCGCGGCAGCCTGCTGCTGCGCGGCGGCCGCGTCATCAACGTCTTCAGCAACGAGATCCTGACAGCCGACGTGCTGATCGCCGGGCGACTTGTCGCAGCGGTCGGCCCCGACCTCGGTGCTGACGCCGACGAGGTGATCGACCTCGCTGGAGCCCATCTCGCACCCGGGTTGATAGACGGACACGTGCACCTCGAGTCGTCGCTGGTGACGCCCGAGAAGTACGCCGACGCGGTGCTGCCCCGCGGCGTCACGAGCGTGGTGTGCGACCCTCACGAGATCGCCAACGTCGCCGGCGAGCAGGGCGTGCGCTGGCTGCTCGACGCCACCGAAGAGCTCGCACTTGACGTCTACGTCACCGTGCCGAGCTGCGTGCCTAGCACCCCGTTCGAGACCACGGGCGCCGACTTCGAGCTCGACGCGATGGAGCGTCTGTTGCGGCATCCGCGCGTAGTCGGGGTCGCCGAGATCATGAGCTTCGCCGCCGTCGTGGCGGGCGCGCCCGACGTGCTCGCCAAGGCCGCCCTGGCCGCCAGCAACTCCCTGCCGGCCGATGGCCATGCGCCGGGTCTGCGCGGCAGGGCGCTACAGGCGTACGTCGCAAGCGGGATCGCTTCCGACCACGAGTCGACGACGCTCGACGAGGGCCTCGAAAAGCTCCGCGCCGGCCTGTTCCTGATGATCAGGGAGGGCTCGGTATCGCGTGATCTCGCTAACCACCTCCCGCTGCTCGACCCCCGCCACGGGGAGCGGATCGGTTTCGTCACCGACGATCGCCTGCCTCCCGACCTGCTAACCGAGGGCGGGGTCGACCACCTGGTGAGAAGCGCGATCAAGGCCGGCGCCGACCCCGCTTACGCGGTGCGCTGCGCCTCGCACAACAACGCCAACCACTACCGGTTGGCGAGGCGTGGGGCGGTGGCTGCCGGTTTCTTCGCCGACCTGGTGGTGTTAGGCGACCTCACAGCGTTCACGGCCGCGGCGGTCTACAAGGATGGGCGACTGGTGGCTCGCGGCGGGGAACTCGTTAGCCGCCCGCGGCCGGAGGCCTCGCCCAACCTACACGGGCCTGAAAGCGACGGCGTCGTCGACCGCACCGTACGGTTGGGAGGCCTTAAGGGCAGCGCCTTCGCTATCGCCGCCCCGGCCGACGGCGAGTCCCTCCTGTGCATCGGCGCCAGCGGGAACCAGCTGGTCACGCGGAGGCTCACGGTGAACCCCAAGGTCGAGAACGGCAGGGTAATAGCCGACTTGGATAACGACGTCTTGAAGCTGGCGTGTGTCGAGCGACACGGTCGCGGCGGAGGGGTCGGTCTGGGCCTGGTGAACGGCTTCGGGCTACGGGCCGGAGCGCTGGCCTCGAGCGTCGGCCACGACCATCACAACCTCATGGTGGTCGGCGCCACCGACGCCGACATGCTTCTTGCCTGCCGGCGGCTCGAGGCGCTTGGCGGCGGCTTCGTGATCGTGGAGGACGGCGCCGTGCTCGGCGAACTGGCGCTGCCGCTGGCCGGCCTGCTCACCGACGCGCCTCTCGAAGACGTCGCGGCGGCGCTCGAGCGCCTCGACGCGATCGCGGCGTCCTTAGGCAACCGGCTGCCGTCGCCGTTCATGGCATTGAGCTTTCTCGGCCTGGCGGTGATACCGAAGCTAAAGCTTACCGACCGGGGGCTGGTCGACGTCGAACGCGGCGCGCTCGTCGACCTAGTGGCCGGTAACCGCGGCTTAGCTGACGGCGGCGCTCAAAGCCCGAACGACTGAACCGCCTCGTCGACGAGGTGCTCGCCGATCGCGAGGCTGGCGGTGGCCGCCGGCGAGGGAGCGTTGATCAGGTGAAGGGCCCGCGGGCTGCTGCGGATCACGAAGTCGTCGAACAGCTTGCCGTCGCTGCCGAGCGCCTGCGCGCGCACCCCGGCGCCGCCGCGATGGACGTCGTTGGGGCCGATGTCGGGTACCAGGCGCTGCAGCGCCGTCACGAACGCGGTCTTGGAGAACGAGCGGTAAAGCTCGTAGCCCGCAGTCTTCCAGAAACGTGACGCCATGCGCCATAGCCCCGGGAACGAGGCGGCGTCGACGATGTCGGCGAGCCGCACGTCGAACTGCTTGTAGCCCTCTCGCGAGAGCGCGAACACGGCGTTGGGGCCCGCCTCGATCTCGCCGCTCACGGTGCGCGTGAGATGGACCCCGAGGAACGGCAGCGCCGGGTCGGGGACCGGGTAGATGAGGCCCTTGACGAGGTGTCTGCTCTCCTCGCGTAGAAGGTAGTACTCGCCTCGGAACGGCACGATGCGCACGTCCTTCACGTCAGCGCCCGCCATGCGCGCTAGGCGGTCGGCGTTGAGGCCGCCGCAGGAGATGACGTGGCCGACCTCGAGCGGCCCTTGGCTCGTTGACAGCGTCACTGCGCCGCCGGTGGCGCGGATCCCCTCGACGGCCGTAGCCAGCCTTACCTCACCACCGGCCTCCTCGAAGTCCTGCTGGAGCTGGCGCGCGACCGCGGGGAAGTCGATTATCGCGGTATGCGGCGAGTGGATGGCCTGCAGGCCCGCCGCATGTGGTTCGATCTCACGCAGCTCGTCTGGCCCGATAAGCGAGAGGTCGGGGACGCCGTTGGCGTTGCCGCGCTCGAACAGCACGTTCAAGCGCTCGAGTTCGCTCGCTTCGGTGGCGACGACGACCTTGCCCACTTCCTGATACGTCAGGTCGTGCTCGTGGCAGTAGGCCCGCATCTTGGCCACGCCCGAAACGCATAGGCGGGCCCGTAGCGTGCCGGGGCGGTAGTAGATCCCGGAGTGCACGACGCCGGAGTTGTGGCTCGTCTGGTGCCGGGCCACAGCCGACTCCTTCTCAATGACGACGAGTCGCAGGTCAGGGCGGCGGCGGGCGAGCGCGGTCGCGGTGGCCAGGCCCACGATGCCGGCCCCGATTATGGCGACATCGGGTCTGCTCATGACGGACGTTCCCGCTGAAACATCGTTGCCTCCAGATGCGATCTCACGATACCTCGCACTCCCTTCAAATACCGACAGCCCGGGCGCACGACGCAGGGGGATTGTGTAGACTTCGCAAACCCTCGGGCCAAAGGGTCTGCGTGAAACAGCGAGTCGGTGCGGCCGGCGACGCGAGGCCTGGCCCGGAGGACGGCGGCAAGCATGGTGGGCCGCATGGGAGGAAAACAGATGAACTTGAGACGATACAGATACATCCTGTTGGCGCTGGCCGGTCTGCTTCTGGGCACCAGCGCGGTGGCGCAGGGAACCTTCGACTACCCGATGAGCGCGGATCCCGAGCACCTCGATCCGTGGCGTTCGACGACGGTCGCCACACGTCGCATCCTGGTCAACGTCTACGAGGGCCTCACGACCTTGGACGGCAACACCGCCGAGGTAATCCCGGCGCTCGCCACCTCCTGGGACATCAGCGAAGACGGTCTCACCTACACCTTCCACCTACGCGAAGGCGTGCTGTTCCACGAGGTCGACGGCGTCGCCTACGAGGATCGCGAGATGAAGGCGAGCGACGTCGAGTGGTCGTTCCTTCGCTACCTCAGCGAGGACACCAACATCTCACAGCACCCCGAGTACCTCATCGACCTGGTCGGGGCCGAGGAGTACCTGACCGGCGAAGCCGAGGGCGTGAGCGGGATACGCGTCGTCGACGACTACACCATCGAGCTCACGCTCAAGGCGCCGAGCCACAGGTTCCTCGCCAACCTCATCAACGTCTACGTGGTGCCGCAGGAGGCCCTCGACGCTCTCGGCGCCGACCTCAGCAACGCGCCTGTCGGCACGGGTCCGTTCAGCTTCGATCATTGGAACCGCGACGACGAGCTGGTGCTAACGGCCAACCCCGACTACTACGAGGAAGGCTTCCCGGTGCTCGACTCCGTGCGCTTCGTCAACGTGCCCGAAGCGACCACCGAGCTGCTGCTCTACCGCGAGGGCGACCTCGACGTGCTCCTCAACTTCCCGTCGGGCCAGCTGAACTCACTGCAGGAGGAGTTCGCCGACCAGTACCACGAGAAGCCCGGCCTCAACGTGCGTTACTGGGGCTTCAAGATGGACGAGCCGCCGTTCGAGGGCAACGTCGCGCTGCGGCAGGCGTTCAACCACGCCGTCGACCGCGAGCTCATCTGGAACGTCTTGATGGAAGGCGCCCGCATCCCCGCAACGCTCGGGGTGCTGCCGCCCGACATCCCCGGCTCCGAGGTCGAGGGTTACACCTACGACGTCGAACGCGCCAAGGAGCTGCTGGCCGAGGCCGGCTACCCGAACGGCGAGGGGCTCGAGCCGATTACGCTCTACTACTTCGCCACCGCCGACGACGCGCCTAACGTCGCCTTCCAGGACATGCTGTCGCAGATCGGCGTCGAGATCGAGCTCCAGAGCGAGGACACCAGCACCTACTGGACGCACATCGGCGAGCCTGACGTCAAGCTCTTCCTCTCCGGTTGGAGCGCCGACTTGGCCGACGCCAGCGAGGTGTTCGACTTCCTCTTCGCGCACGGCCGTGACGACACCCACTACGACAACCCGGAAGTGAACGCTCTGCTCGACCAGGCCCGCGCCACGGCCGACGTCGCGGAGCGGACCGCGATCTACCAGCAGGCGCACGAGCTGATCATGGCCGACGCGCCGTGGATCCCTTCGGGCTACTC
>DASROV010000189.1:0-12372 GCA_035646755.1 Trueperaceae bacterium
CTTCGACGCTCAGGAGTTCATCGCCTACATCTGGAGCGCGGGCGGCGAGCTGTACAACGAGGACGGCTCGAGCGCCTTCGACAGCGAAGCCACCGCCGAAGCCCTGCAGTTCATGTACGACAGGCGGCGCGCTGTGATGCCTTCGGAGATGACCGCGGGACTTCCGCCGATCGAGGGCTGGCCGATCGCCTCGGGCCTGGTGGTGAGCGGCATCTTCCCGATGTGGAACATGCCCCCTACCGACCACGAGCTGTGGCAGAACATCGAACTTGGCCCGTACCCGGCCGGCAGCAACGGTGAGCCGCTGGTCCAGGTCTTCACCGACTGGCTCTCCGTCCCGGCCTACGTCGAGGACCCAGAGCTCGCCACCGAGTTCCTCAAGTTCATCACCAGCCAAGAGAACGCGATCGCCCTTAGCCAGGTCGCAGGCTTCACGCCAACGCGCACTGACGCCTGGGAAGAGCTCCGCGCCGATCCGGTGTGGGACGCGATGCTCGACATGGCCGTCGATTATGGCCGCGCCTTCTCCGACATCCGCGCCAGCGCCGAGTTGCGCCCGCTCATCGTTGAGCAGGCGATGCTGTTCATGACCGACCAACAGAGCCTGGAGGACACCCAGCAGTTCCTCAAGGAGGAGTACGACGCCATCCTCGAGGACAACGACTTCCTCTAAGGTCTCGTCGTAAGACCCGCTGCCGGTCGTGGTGGGCGCGAAGCTGCGCCCACCACCGGCACGGCGTCGACTATTTGATCCGAGCCTGCTATTCAGGAACTAGAGATCGCCACACGAACCGAGCGGAAGGGCTTCAATAGTCGTGGATCCAAGCGTCGCTGCGCGCCTGCACAACCTGTACTGGTCGGCCGGCACCGTGGTGTTCATACTCGCCGGCAGTTGGGCGGTCGGCCTGCTCGCCAAGCGGGTGGCCGGCGCGCGCGGCGCATCGCTGTTGGCGCAGCGCCGCACCTTCTGGGGCTACGCGCTCGCCGCGCCCTGGATCCTGGGCTTCGTCATCTTCGTGCTCGGGCCCTCGCTCGCCTCTCTCTATTACAGCCTCACGGACTACCGCCTCGGCCGTGAGGCCGAATGGGCCGGGCTCGACAACTATCGCACCCTGCTCGGCGGGCTCGGGGCGCACGGTAGGCGTTTCGCTCAGGCCATGTACAACTCCTTCTACTACGCGATAGTCGGCGTGCCGCTGCAGATCGCGACCGCCCTCGGCATGGCGCTACTGGTGGCGCGAGCGCTGCCGGGGATGAGCTTCTTCCGCCTGGTCTTCTACCTGCCGGTGATCCTGGCTGGCGGGCCCGCCATCCTGCTGGCCTGGCGCTACATGCTGGCCAGCAACGGCGGCTTCATCAACGTGACGTTGCAGAGCCTGGCCGCGTCCTTCACCCCGTTCGACTGGCTTTACCGCACCTTCATCTTCGCCTCGGAGAGCTTCAACGCGTTCTACGCCGGTTTCGCAAGGAACGATCCGGTGGGGCCACTCATGTACTTCCTGCCCGCGCTGCTCGGCCTCGTCATCTGCGTCCTGCTGCTCGCCTGGCGCGACGTCGCTGTCAAACATGGCATCGCCACGGTCACGCTAGAGGTCGTCGGCACGCTGTTGGCGCTTGCCCTGCTACGCGCCGCGATCCTGGCCGAAGGGGGTATCGCAGCCGGTCTCCTGGCGGGTACCGCGCTGCTGGCCTGGCTGTTGGCCGGGAGCCGGCGTAGAGCCGGCCACACCCGCGCCTGGCGCGGCCTGCTCATCAGCAGTAGCGTGCTCGCGCTTGCCGCGCCCGCCATCGCCGCGCTCGGCGGCTCGGACGTCGGCGCTTACCTGCTGCCTGCCGCGCTCGTCATCTTGCCAAGCCTGGCGGCGTTGCTTACCAGGCGGCCGGGCCGGGCCTTGGGGGTCGGCGCCGCCGCCAACGTCGTATATCTGCTCAGCAGTCTGGTCCCTGGTCAACTCGACGGCGGACGCCTCGCCACGCTGTGGCGGCTGTTAACGCTGAGGTCGTCGCTGCGCCAACCGGGCTCCCTCGACTATCTCCAGGAAGGCTTCGCGTCCCACGCACCGTCGCCGTTATGGCTGCTCGCCCTCCTGTTACTTGTCGCCGCAGCAGTGGCCAGCGGTCGGCTCGGGTCCGGCGGTCGTCGGACGCTGCTCGTCGGTGCCGCCGCAGGCTTCGGCCTGCTGGCTGTCGGTTCGTTGTTCGACGGCGTCGCCTACTTCCGTCAGTTCGACGCCCTGGCCACGGCGAGCGGTGCGATCAACCATCACTTCGCGCTGTTCAGGCAGGTGACCGAGCAGTTCCCGGACTCGACGCGGGTGCCGTTGTGGCTGAGCAGCGAGCTGTGGTCGAAGCCGTCGCTGATCCTCATCACGATGTGGAGCAGCGGTGCCGGCATGCTCATCTTCCTGGCGGCGATAATGGGCGTGCCAAAGGTGCTGTACGAGGCCGCCGAGGTCGACGGGGCGACGGCGTGGCAGCGGTTCTGGCGCATCACGCTTCCGCTCATCTCGCCGGCGATGTTCTACAACGTCGTCATCGGCATGATCGCCGCGCTGCAGACGTTCGAGGCCGTCTACATCATCCAGACCACCCAGACCGAGCAGAGCCTCTCGTCGGCCGCTTACTTCCTGTTCGTGCGCACCTTCCGCCAGCTCGAGATCGGCCAAGGCGCGGCGGCCAGCTGGATATTGGCGGCCATCATCGTCGTGCTAACGGTCGGCCAGTTCCGCTACAGCAAGTGGGTGCATTACGCGTGAACCGCTCAACGACCCTCACCGAAGTACCAAGCCCCAGCCGCCGCTTGAGTGGCCGCAAGATCGGCCTGCGGGCGCAGTTGGCCGCGCTCTTCAGGAGTCGCCTCGGCCCCCTCGTCCTCTACCTCGTCCTCATCGGCGCCGCGGTGTTCTTCCTGTTCCCGGTGGCCTGGATGACGGGCACCTCGCTCAAGACCATCGAGGAGGTGCAGCAGCCGCAGCTGAGCCTGCTTCCGGCCGACCCGCAATGGAGCAACTACCGCGAGCTCATAGCCGAGCAGAACTTCTACCGCGCCTACGGCAACAGCATCTTCACGGTGACGATGGTGCTGCTTGGGACCGTCTCGAGTATCGCGGTAGTGTCCTTCGCCTTCAGCCGCCTCAAGTGGCCAGGGAAGAACGTCGTCTTCGGCGTGATGATGGGCACCCTGATGCTGCCTGCGCAGGCGACGTTGGTGCCGCAGTACGTGATGTTCTACGAACTCGGCTGGCTACGCACTTTCAACCCGATAACCCTGCCTGGGTTCTTCGCCGGGGGCGCGGCGCTGGTGTTCCTGCTAAGGCAGTTCATGCTCACGCTTCCTCACGAGCTCGACGAAGCGGCCGAGATCGACGGCGCTAACCCCCTGCAGCTGTTCTGGTACGTGATCCTGCCGCTCTCGAGGCCCGCTGTGGCGACGATAACCGTCTTCCTGTTCGTCGGCCAATGGAACAACCTGGTGCAGCCGCTGCTCTACCTGCAACGCGCCGAGCTGTTCACGATGCCCATCTACGTCGCGCAGAAACACAACCTTCAGGAGTCACCGATCCCGTGGCAGGACATCATGGCCGCCAGCGTCCTCTTCGTCATTCCCGTGATGGTCGTGTTCATGCTCACCCAGCGTTACTTCATCGAGGGCATCTCGATGACCGGCTCGAAGGGCTGAGGGCCGAAGGGACATGCCTTGCCTCACTGCTTGATCAGCTTCCGAGGGTACGAAGCCCCCGCCTGGGTGCTAAGGGCGCTTGGCGACGGCCGCGTGCCCGGCGTGTGCCTGTTCAACTACAACTTCCAGGATCTTGCGCAGTTCAGGGCACTCAACGAGTCGCTGTTGGCCGCCGCTCAAGGGGGCGGGCAGCCACCGCCGCTGTTGGGGGTCGACCAGGAGGGCGGCCAGTTGATGGCAGTCAGCGGCGGAGCCACCGAGCTGCCTGGCAACCTGGCCCTCGGCGCGACGCGGTCTACCGAGTACGCCGCCGCCACTGGCCGGATCCTGGCGGCCGAGTTGCGAGCTCTTGGCTGCAACCTCAACTTCGCGCCGGTGCTTGACGTCGCAAGTCGACCCGAGAACCCCGTCGTGGGACTGAGGGCTTTCGGCGACGACCCTTACTTGGTCGGGGAGCTGGGTGTCGCCATGCTGCGCGCGCTACAAGAGGGCGGCGTGCTGGCCTCGGCCAAGCACTTCCCCGGCCATGGCAACACGACCATCGACTCGCACCACGCTGGCGCCAGCGTCGACCGCAGCCTCGAGGAACTGGAGGCGGTCGAACTAAGGCCCTTCGAGAAGGCTTTCGGTGCGGGGCTGGCTTCCGTGATGACCGCCCACGTGCGCTACCCGCAGCTCGACGATCAGCCCGCCACCTTCTCGCGCGCCATCCTCACGAGCCTGTTGCGCGAGAGGTTTGGGTTCGATGGGCTGGTAATCACCGACGCGCTCGACATGCACGCCTTGGCCGGCACGCCGGAACGCGACCGCGCCCGTACTGCCCTCGAGGCCGGCGCTGACTTGCCGTTGCTTGGTCACATGGCGGGACAAGAGGCGATGGTCGAGGCACTCTTAGACACACTTGCCGACAGCCGCTTCGACGCCTCGCGCCGCCGCATCGAGCGCTTTCGCGCCACCCTCAGTTACGAACTGCCGCCTCTCGAGCCCGATGGCTGGGCCGAGCACCGTGACGCAGCCGCCGCCATGGCTCGCGCGTCCATCACGGTGGCACACGGCGCGCAACAGTTGCCGCTGCAACTGGCCACCAGCGACAGGCTGTGTTTGGTAAACGTCAAGACGGGCAACCTGACGCCCGCCGAGACGGTCGGAACCGACGGCAACCGACTGACCGAGCAGATCGCCCGCCGCCACGCGAACACGGTCGTCGTCGGCATCGATTACGGCGCCGCCGATGAGGCGATTCAGTCTGCCGCCGAGCGATGTCGAGGCGCCGACGCGGTCGTGTTCGCCACCGTCAACGCAGCCACCGACCCTGCTCAGCAGCGCCTGTTCCGACGCTTGCTGGCCATGGGCGCGAGGCCGTACGTGCTGGCCTTGCGCAGTCCGGTAGACGCAACGTACTTCCCGGAAGCCCGAGCGGTGATCTGCAGCTTCGGGCGCAGGTCGGCACAGACCGAGGCAGCCGCGGCCGTACTGTTCGGCGAGGCAAGCGCGCCGGGGTCGATGCCGTTGCGGTTGTCGCTTACGGCCCCGGCCGACCGCGTGGCCGGCACGAGGGTCGGGTGAGGAGAATCGTGAGGATAGTAGTCGCCGGAGCGTGGCTTAGCCTCGCCGCCTCGGCTTTGGCCCAGACGCCGCTGGCACAGATACCCCTGGCCCAGACACGCCCAAGCTCATGGTGCGTGGCGGTGTGGTACCCGTCCTCCGAGCAACCGGGGGGCGCGGACGCCATTATGGCCAACAGCGATGTAATCGACGTCGTGCACCCCTTCTGGTACACGCCAAACGCCGACGGCGTTCTGCTCGAGAGCGGCGGCAGCCGCGCGGAGGAGCAGGTGGCGCAATGGCGGGAGGCCGGGCTGCTGATCTTGCCCAGTATCTTCGCCGGGCACTGGGGCTACCTCTCGCCTGAGCTGCGTCCTGCTCACGTCGCCGGCATCGTGGCCTTGGTCGAGGAGCACGACTACGACGGTATCGACATCGACTACGAGATGTTCGCGTTGAAGACGCGCGACGTATTCTCGACCTTCGTCGAGGAACTCGCTGCCGCGCTCCATGAGCATGGGCGCCTACTGGCCGTTACCGTGCACGCCAAGACCGTCGACCAGTCTCCGTTCCCCAGTGCGGCGGCGCAGGACTGGGTAAGGTTGGCCGCCGCAGCCGACATCTTCAACCTCATGACCTACGACTACACCAACCGCAACGAACCGCCCGGGCCGGTGGCCAGCATCCCGTGGGTCGCTCAGGTAGTTGACTACGCCCTCACTACCACCGCAGCCGACAACGCAGCCGCCAAGGTGCGCGTCGGCCTGCCGTTCTACGGCTATAGCTGGCGACGAGGGCGACCCCCTGCCACGACCACAACCTGGGAGGCCACCGACCGCATGGTCACTCAGTTCGGCCTCGAGGTCGCGCGCGATTCCGAGAGCCATGAGTTGGTGGTTGAACTGGACGTGAGCGGTCTGCCTCGCCAGCAGGTGTACGTCAGCGACGCCGTGACGACCGCCGCCCGCCTGGATGCCCTGCCGGCAACCGGTGGTGTAGCGATCTGGGGGATCGGCGGCGAGGATCCCGCCAACTGGCGGGTGCTGCGGGAGCGTCGGCCGGCCGGCTGTGCGCTGCGTAGTGGCGGAGCCAAGTGAGGCCCGAGCCGTGAAGCCTCGCCCTTCGCCGTCGTGTCGGATTGGGCCCACCTCGTGACATCGCGGCTGAACCAACCGGGCTCGATGGAGCAGCTACGGCGCCACAACCTGCACCTGGTACTGCGCGCCATCTACTCCGGCGCCGCCGAAAGCCGCGCCGAACTGGCCGTAGTAACCGGACTGACCAAGCCAACGGTCTCGACGCTGATCGGCGAGTTGCTGGCCGAGGGGTTCATCAGCGAGCGTGGTCCGGGCCGGTCGAGCGAGAGCGGCGGCAAGCGACCGACGCTGCTGCGGTTCGAGCCGCGCGCCAGGCAGGTAATCGGGGTGAGCGTGGTCGGCAACCGAGCGCTTGGCGTGTTGTCCGATCTGGCGGGGGAGACCAGTGCCTTGCACGTACGCGAGCTGGCGCCCGGAGAGGACCCTCTCGCAGACGACGCGGCGGCCGTTGGCGACGTCGTGGCTGGGTTGCTTCCTCAGCTCGACGCGCCGCTGCTTGGCATCGGTGTGGGATTGCCGGGCAGCGGCGCCAGCCCGCGCCCGGCGGCCAGCTTGGGGCGCCGCTTCAGGGTGAGCGTGTATCTCGGCAACCAGGCCGAGCTCAGCGCCCTCGGCCAGCTGGCTTACGCCGACGGAGTCGAGCAGGGCGGCACGCTGGTCAACCTGATCGTCGACGGCGGCATAGAGATGGGCGTTTGCATGGCCGGCGGGGCTGTTCATTACGGGAGTGACCTGGCCGACCTGGTCGCGCCAGCCGAGGGCGTTGCCCGGCAACTGCGCGAACTGTTGGCGTGGGGTGCGGTGCGCGGCCGGGTGGAAGCGGTATTGGACGCCGCGTCCGCCGAACCTGGCCGGGCGAACGTCGGGTCACAAGTCGGGGATGCCGAGCCGGCGGTGCCCAGTTACCTGAGGCTGAGGCAGGCCGCCGGCCACGGCAACGTTGCGGCAACCGCACTGATCGACGAGTTGGCGCGGAACCTGTCGGTCGTTCTCGCCTGGCTGGTGGCGACGGTAAGGCCGAGCCAGGTCTCACTTGGTGGCCGGCTTAGCGACCTCGGAGAGTCGTTCCTCGACCGGCTCAAGGAGCATGCCGGTACGCAAGTGCCGGCCGAGCAGTTGGAGCGGGTGGCCCTCAGTCTGGCCTACTCAGAGCAACTCGGAGCCATGGGCGCCGTGGCGCTGGTCGTACAGGCTGAGCTGGAGTTGCTGGAGTCGTGAGAGCCAGTCTCGGCCTGTACACCAACGACGTGGCCGGCGTATTCCAGCGCAGCGTGATAAGCGGCGCCGTCGAGGTCGTCGAGCGGGTCGGTTTGAGCGTCTCGGTAGTTGAGCTCACGGCGCGCGTGGAGAGCGCGGCCGCTGCGGGCAGGCTAACGAGCGGCACGGTGGGTTCGCTGGTGCTCACCAACGTGCTCGGCGACGAGGCGTTGAGCGCCCTCGTCGCTTCCGACCACCCAGTCACGTTGGTGAGCCACCGGGCGCCCGGGCTTGGCGTGCCTACGGTCATGCACGACAACCGCCAGGGTATGCGCCAGCTCGTCGAGCATCTGGTGGCGAGTGGGCGCGATCAGTTCGTCTACGTCGGGGGACGAAGCGACCAGTTAGACGGTCGCGAGCGCGAGCGGTTCTTTCGCGAGGAGCTGATGCGGAACTCCCTTGACGTGCCGGCCGAACATTTCCTTGTCGGCGACTTCGAGCCGGCGGTAGCGGCCGCGTCCCTTACCGACCTGATACGCCGGGAGCGCGGCTTCGACGCAGTTGTGGCTGCCGACTACCTGATGGCCATCGCCGCCATGGACGCCTTGCGCGCCGCCGGCGTTGCGGTGCCTGATGAGGTCTCCGTTGTCGGCTTCGGTGACGGGCCGGAGGCCGTGGCTGCTGGGCTCACGGTGGCGTCGGCCGACGTCGTCGAGCTGGGCAGACGCGGAGCCAGGCAGCTACTTGCCCAGGTTCACGGCGAGCGGCTGCGCGGGTACACCGTCATACGGGCCGGGTTGATCGTTCGCGATAGTTGAGGGCGGCTTCGGCCTACTCGCGCTTAGAGCTCTTCCCTCAAGCGCCGGCGAAACTGACGTCGGCGAAGGCTAGGCTCGGCACCTTGAAGGCGTCGCCGGCGTGGCCAGGTATCCACTGTGCGAGGTCGCCGACCTCGATGACTCGCTCGAACAGCTCGAACAGGTTGAACGAGATCGCGAAGTCATCGACCGGGCTCGTCTCGCCGCCGACCGCCTCCAGGCCCATGGCCTGCACGCTTACGTCGCCGGATATCGGGTTGGCGCCCGCGTGCACGCCCATGAGGTCGGTGATGATGACGCCGTCGTCCCGGCCGATACCCGAGCCGGGCAGCAGCAGCAGGTTGGTCGGGCCGACCGCCAGCGTGCTGCTGTAGCTGCGCTTGGCGTGTCCGGTCGTCGACTGCCCTGTACGCGAGGCGGTGTCGGTGTTGTGCAGGAACGACCTGAGCACGCCGTCCTCTATGAGCGTGAGACGCTGCGATGGTGTGCCCTCCGAGTCGAACGGACGGCTGGCCAGACCGTCCTCGAGTAGGGCGTCGTCGACCAGGGTTATCGAATCGGACGCGACCCGTTCACCGATGCGGCCGGCCAGGCGGCTCTTGCCCTCGGCCAACGTCTTGCCTGACAAGGCGTAACAGTAGAGCTGCACCAGTGTCGAGACGACGTCGGGCTCGAGCACCGCGCGGCGCCGGCCGGTGACCAGCGGCTTGGCGCCGAGTTGCCTGCCAATCTTGTCAAGGGCCGTAAGGGCGGTACGGCCCGGGTCGAGTTGGTGGAACTCGCGCTTGGCGTCGATCTCGAAGCCCTGCTTGACGCTCTCGCCTTCACGCATGACCAGCCCAGCGATGAGGATCGCGACGCCGCGGCGGTAGCCGCCGTCGACGCCGGTGGTCGAGGCGATTTCGACCTCCTCTTGGCCCTCCTGGTAGCGCGCGTACTGCATCGACTGGACACGCTCGTCGGCGGTCACCGTCTGCTCAAGGTCGACCGCGGCAGCGACCTTGCTCTCCAGCGGCGCCGACAGCCCCTCGTCGAGCAGGTCGTGCCGGCCGAGAGCACCGCCGGCAGGCAGCCTGGCGCGCCTTTCCGTCTGCAGCGAGGCGTTCTCGATCGCCTCGGACAACGCCCAAGCAAGCGATTCCTCGCTGAGGTCTTCCGTTGAGGCGTAACCGACGCGCCCGGCGTACACGACGCGCAGGCCTAGCCCGGCGCGCGTCGACAGGCTCACGTCGGACGCCTTGCCCTCGCGGGCGTCGACGAACAGCTCACGGGTCGAAGAGGCCAGCACCTCCAGGTCAACGCCACGCTTCTCGGCCTCGGCCAGCAACCACGTCTTCGCCTCGGTAACGGTCACGCTTCGCCTCCGACCACGATGTCGCTTACCAGCAGATGCGGCTGGCCCACCTCGGTGGGGATCGACCCCGACTTCGAGCCGCACATGCCGGGCTCGGTGTTGAGGTCGTCTGACACCGCGACGATCTTCTTGATCGTGTCGGGACCCTTGCCGAGCAGCATGGCTCCGCGAACTGGCTCGGCGATCTCGCCATTGCGGATCATGTAGCCCTCCCTTACGGCGAAGTTGTACTCTCCTGAGCCCGGCCTCACCTGACCGCCGCCCATCACCTTGGCATAGAGGCCGTGCTCGATGCCCTCGAACAGTTTCTGTTGTGGTGTGTCGCCGTTGAGCACGAAGGTGTTGCGCATGCGCGAGGTCGGGGCGTAGGTGTAGTCCTGGCGGCGCCCGGAGCCGGTGGCCCGGTAGCCGGTAAGGAGCGAGCCCCAGCGGTCGACCATATAGCTCTTGAGCACGCCGTCCTCGATCAACACGGTGCGCTCGGTGGGGGCGCCCTCGTCGTCGAAGCGCGACGAACCCCAACCGTGCGGGGTGGTGCCGTCGTCGACGTATGTAACGACTTCGCTCGCGATCTGCTCGCCCAGCTTGTCGGCCAGCACCGAGGCCTTGCGCGCTACTGCGGTGGTCTCGAGCAGGTGGCCAAGGGCCTCGTGGAAGATCACGCCGCCGAAGGCGTTGCCGACAACAACAGGCATGCTGCCGGCCGGCGCCTTGCGGGCGTGGAGGTTGACCAAGGCCATCTCGCCGGCCTGCCGACCGACGTCGGTAGGTTGGTATAAGTCGAGGAGCTCGAGCCCGACTGACAGGCCGGGACCGTAGTAGCCGGTCTGTGTCTCGCCGTCGGCCCGAGCGATGGCTTGGACCACCAACCGCGTGCGTACCCGGCGGTCGTCCACCAGCGTGCCCTCGCTGTTGGCGACCGTGACGTCCTGCTCCCACTCGAGCAGGTGAGCCTCGACCTGTGAGATCTCGGTCGAGACACGAGCGCCTTGGTCGGCCTCGCGCAGCCGGGCAAGGCGCCAGTGCTTGTCGTGGCTCTCGAACGGGACAGCCGGAGCGTGGATGTCGGGGCCGGAGTCGTGACGCCGTAGGTCGAGGCCGCCACGGCCGGCAGCATCGGGCCTGCCAGGTGCGCCGTTCCCGGCCGCGCCGTTCCCGCCGTCGCCCGCGCCGCCGCCGCCCGCGCCTTTCATGGTGGCGAGGCTGGCGACCAACTCGGCCATGGCCGGCTCGGTGAGGTCGTTGGTGTAGCCGTAGACCACGTCGTGACCGAAGAAGAGGCGAACGCCCGCACCCACCTGGATGCTGCTGGTTGCCTCCTCGATCGCTCCGTTGATGGTACGTAGGCCGCGGCGCCGCCAGCGTTCGACGTACACCTCGGCGAAGTCGGCGCCGGCCCGTTTGCCCTGCGCGAGCAGGGAGCTGTAGACGTCATGATTCAGCATGGGAGAGATGCTACCAGCCCGACTCCATCGGTGACCAGCGATGAAGAGGTGTGGCAGCGACAGTGGCTCGCTTGGTCGTGCTAGATTCTTGCTCCAAGAACATGTAGCTCAATACCAGCAGGAAACTGGTGAGTGTCGTGGTGCGTTCTGTCAGGAAGTACCCGCTCGTCTACTTCTTCGGCTGGCGTTTTCCTTCGCCTGGGCCAACTGGTTGCCCCAGGCCATCGCAACACGGGTCCGGGCGCCCCTCGAGCTGCCGGGTCGCCTGACCCGCTGGCGCGTGGGCTGGCTGTGGTACGCCGTGGCGCTGTTCCTGCCGTTGGCCATAACCGTCGTCGCCATAGCAGTGCACTCGCTTGCCGGCGGCTCGGGCCCCGACGTCTCACGCTGGCAGGGTGTCTTAGGCGCGTCCGACGGGCCGTTCATCGTGCGCTTGTTGTCGTTGCTCCTGATCTTCACCCTCGGTTTCGACGGGTTGGGTGAGGAACTGGGATGGCGCGGGTTCGCGCTGCCGAAGCTCCAGGCGCGACATACCGCTTTGTGGGCCAGCCTCATCCTGGGGCTGCTGTGGTCTCTCTGGCATGTGCCCTACGCCCTGACGGCCGGGAGCTTCATGTCGGCGACGCCAATGTCGTGGTACTTCCTGGAGATCGTGGCCTCGGCCATCATCTATACCTGGCTGTTCAACAACACGCGTGGCAGCGTGCTGCTGGCGATCTTGCTCCATGCCGCGGGCAACACGACCGCCAACCTCGTGCCCATACTGCCGCCGGGCCGTGAGTTGGCTCTCGAGGCGTGAGGCTCAAGCTCTGTGGTCGAGCTCCCTCGCCTCCGCCTCCAGCCGCGTGGCCAACTCGGGATCGTCCTGGGCCCTGGCCAGCTCGGCGCGCGTGAGCAGAGCCCTGGCCCGGTCCTCGGGCGACTCGCGGTACCCGTCGCCGGCGGGTGCCAACGCCACGTCCAACGCCTTCGAGGCGGCGTGGTCGTCGAGGTGGTAGTCGCGCAGGCGCTCGGCCAGCTTGATCGACCTCTGCAGCGGCGTGAGGCTCTTGTCCTCGAAGGCGTGCGCCCTGGCTTCGTCCTCGGGGCCGAACTTGATGAAGATCAGCGAGTTGCCGTTGGGATCGGTGAGCGTGAAGCGCGTCTGACCCGGTCGCATCCGCGAGATGCGCGGCAGCCCCTTGGCCGGCGAGCGGCCGGGTCAGACGCGTTTCACGCTCACCGATCCCAACGGCAA
>DASROV010000190.1:0-5758 GCA_035646755.1 Trueperaceae bacterium
GCGCAACGCGCCGCCGAGGCCGGTCCTGGCCGCCTGAGCCACGCGCACATTGGCCCTCACCGCGACGTTCATGCCGATGAAACCGCTGACGCCAGAGAACAGCGCACCGACCAGGAAGCCGACTGTCGTCCACCACCACAAGGTGCGATCGTTAGCGCTGCCGGCGGTGAGCGCGACGACGGCGAACACCGCGGCGATGAGCACGGCGACGATCGCGATGGTGCGGTACTGGCGGTTCATGTACGCGGCCGCGCCCTGCTTGACGGCGTCCGAGATCGCGACCATGCGTTCGTTGCCGGTGGGCGCCGCCATGATGCCGCGCGCCAACAGCCACGCCGCCACCAAGGCTGCGATCGCTGCCAGCGGGATGAAGGTTACCAACAGGTCCATCGTTCCTCCAACTTTGTGCCTGTGATTCCAAGCTAGTCGACCCGGCACTCATGACTAGCCGGCCGCAGGTCTAACGGCCCGCGGCCGTGCAGGGTCTTCAGCGCCGGGGTCTGAAGAGCAGCCAGAAGTCTACCACCTGACCAGCGTGGGCAAGCGCCTAATGCCCATCATGGAGGGGAGTGTAAGGTGGTCGGTAGGCTCATCCGGCAGGAACCGTCGGCAGTCTCGTAGAGGAACCTGTGAAGGAACCTGCGGAGGAACCGGTGGAGGAACCGGTGGGAAGAACATGAGCGTGCATCCCATGGCCGGGCAGAGAGCGCCTCGCTCGGCTCTCGTCAACGTGCCGCAGCTGGTGTCTGCCTACTACGTCCTACACCCCGACGCCGGGAACCGTGCCGAGGGTGTCTCCTTCGGCACCTCGGGACATCGCGGCAGCAGCCTCGAGCGCACCTTCAACGAGGATCACGTCGCGGCCATCTGCCAAGCGGTCGCCGATTACCGCAGCGTCAACGGCGTGCGCGGACCGCTGTTCCTCGGCGCCGACACGCACGCACTGTCGACGCCCGCGCTCATCACCGCGCTCGAGGTCCTGTGCGCCAACGGTGTGAAGGTCGTGGTGGCGACGGGCACCGCGGGCGAAGGCGCCGGCTTCGCTCCCCAGCCGGTCCCGACGCCGGTTATCTCCCACGCCATAGTCAGCTACAATGCCGGCGCTGGGGCTGGCAGCGCCAGCAGCGCCGGCCGCGCGGACGGCATCGTGATAACCCCCTCGCACAACCCACCAGCGGACGGCGGCCTCAAGTACAACCCGCCCCACGGTGGCCCGGCCGGTTCCGAGGTCACCGAGGCCATCCAGGCCGCCGCCAACGCCTTCCTGGCCGGCGGTCTCAAGGGCGTGAAGCGCATCTCCCTGAGGCGCGCCCTTGCCGGCGGCCTGGTCGAGCGCCGCGACCTGGTGATGCCCTACGTCGACGACCTCGGCGCGGTACTCGACCTGCGGGCCGTCGCCGCCGCCGGCCTAAGGATCGGCGCCGACCCCCTCGGCGGCGCCGCGTTGCCGTACCTCGAGCCGCTTGCCGAGCGCTGGAACCTCGCGCTAACGGTGATCGACGACGTCGTCGACCCCACCTTCTCGTTCATGCCGCTCGACCACGACGGCAAGATCCGCATGGACTGTTCATCGCCATATGCGATGGCCGGGTTGCTCGCCGCCCAAGACCGCTTCGATGTCGCCTTCGGCAACGACCCCGACGCCGACCGCCACGGCATCGTCACGCCCGCTGGCGGGCTGCTCAACCCCAACCACTACCTGGCCGTGGCCATCGACTACCTCTTCGGGCGGCGTCCCGACTGGTCTCCAGACGCCGGCGTCGGCAAGACGCTGGTGTCGAGCTCCCTCATCGACCGCGTGGCGACGGCGCACGGCCGCAGGTTGGTCGAGGTGCCCGTCGGCTTCAAGTGGTTCGTGCCCGGCCTGTCGAGCGGGGAGCTCGGCTTCGGCGGCGAGGAGAGCGCCGGCGCGAGCTTCCTTCGCCGCGACGGCACTACCTGGACCACCGACAAGGACGGCCTGCTGCTCGGCCTACTCGCCGCCGAGATCCTGGCCGTCACCGGGACCGACCCGGCCGACGCCTACCGGGATCTCACCGAGCGCTTCGGCAGCCCCGTATACGCCAGGGCCGACATGCCTGCGAACGCCGCGCAGAAGGCAGCGCTCGCCAAGTTGAGCCCCGACGACGTGAGCGCCACCAGCCTCGCCGGTGAGCCGATCGAGGCGGTGCTCGACAAGGCTCCGGGGAACGGTGCGCCGATTGGCGGCATCAAGGTGGTGACGGCTAACGGTTGGTTCGCCGCAAGACCGTCTGGCACCGAGGACATCTACAAGATCTACGCCGAGAGCTTCAAGGGCGACGAGCACCTCGCGGCCGTGCAGTCGCAGGCCGCCGAGCTCGTCGCCACGGCGTTCGAGGCGGCCGGAGTGGCCACTAAGGCCGCGACCAGCGCGGTGAGCGCGAGAGGAAAGGGTGGGAGATGATGGCGTCTCGGAACCGAAGCTGGGTCGCGGCGCTCATGGTCGCGGTTGGCATGCTGTTCCTCATCGACCGCTTCGCCTGGGCGGCCGGGATCTCCAATCTGTTGTGGTCGCTGGTGTTCTTCGCCGCCGCGGCCGCGCTCGTCTGGCTCTACGTTGGCGACACCTCGCGGTGGTGGGCGCTGTTCCCTGGCTTCGCCGCGCTCGCCGTGGCGCTGGCGATCCTGGCGGGCAGCACCGGCGGACTAGTCCTGCTGGCGCTCTCCGGCGCGATCTTTCTAACCCTCTACGTCACCGACCGCGGGCGCCGCTGGGCGCTGCTGGTGGGCGGCGCACTCATGAGCCTGGCGCTGATGGCGTTCTTCGAGACCGTGTTCACGCCGGCCGACAACGGTTGGTGGCTGTTCTTTGGCCTCGCGCTCACCTTCCTCGCGCTCTACCTGCGCCGGCCGGCCGGCGCAGGTTCCTGGAACCTCTTCGCCGCGATCGCGCTCGGCGCTATGGCGCTGCTCGCCCTGTTCACCGGTCGCATCGTCGAGACCCTGATCGCGCTCATGCTGCTTGCGGGCGGGGCGTTCATGTTGTGGCGCGAAGCGTCACACGGCGCTGCCGCACGGAGTTACGCCGAGCCGACGCTCCCAAACCCACTAACCACGCCGCCTGCTGGCGACGAGTTCGGACCCGCAGCGCCCGAGGCGGGCGCGCAGCCAGCTAACTCTCGGGCGCGGGCACGCTCAAGATCGGGACCTCGCTCGAGCGGATGAGCGCGTCGACACGGCTGCCGAGGAGCAGCCCCACCGCCCCGCGCTGACGCTTCAGGCCGATTATCGCGAGGTCGGCGCCCACCTCCTTCGCCACCCGCGGCAGCACCATGGCCGGGTCGCCGTCGCGGATGACGTGGCGCTCGTAACCGCCGTCGTCGATGAGCGCGAGGGAGTCGGTGACGGTGTTGATGTAGCCGGGGTCATCCTTGAAGCGAGCGTCGTCGATGACGTGGCAAAGCACCCGCTTCACGCCTTTGGCGGCGAACTTCGCCGCCATCGCGACGGCGGCGGCCGACGCGTCGCTGAAGTCGGTGGCCACCAGCACGCGTTCGACCGGCTGCGCTTCGCTCTCCTCGCGCACAGTAATAACCGGCACCTGGCTGCGCCTCACGAAGCGCCCCGCGACACCACCGAGGAAGAAGTTGTCGAGGCGGTTGCTGCCGTGCGCGCCCATCACGACGAGGTCGTAGTCGGCTTGCATGTCGAGCAGCTCGCGGATGGGTTCGCCCCAGCGGAGCTCGGTAGTGGCGTCGGGGCTGGCGAGGTGGGTGAGCATCTCACGCAAGCGCCGGGTCTCGTGGGCCCGCTCCGCCTCTAGCGTGCGGTCGAGCTGGGGATTGACGCTGTCGAGTTGGGGGCGCAGCCGCAGGCCACTTAGGCCCTCTTGATAGCGCGACTGGACGTGCACGACGTGGAGCGTCCCGCCGAAGCGGTGCTTGAGGTCACGGGCGATGGCGAGCGCCTTGCCCGCGGGGCGGGTGAAGTCGGTCGGGTGCAAGATTCTCATGTTTTCGAACCTCCGTGCGTATGCATATGCGCATGCGTATGCGCGAGAAACGTGCCGACGACTACGATTGTCGCACCATGGGCAATGATAGCGGCGGGGCGCCAGCCCCACCGCGAGGACTTACCATGACCTCGAGAGGAGCATGAGCATGTACGACAAGATCCTCATCCCCACCGACGGCAGCCCGACCTCGGAGTTGGCCATCACCCACGGCCTTGAACTCGCCCGGGCGATGTCGTCGAACGTCACCTTCCTGCACGTGCTCGAGAACCCGCTCACCACTGGCTACGCCACGCCCGCGACGCTGCCCTACTCGGCCCAGTTCTACCAGGACCTGAAGGCCAGCGCCGCCGCCGTCCTCGAGCAGGCGGAGAACAAGGCACGCAGCCTCGGGGTGTCGGCGAGTTCGACCTTGATCGAGAACCGCGACCCGGCCCAGGCCATCGCCGACGCCAGCGAGGACCACGACCTCGTCGTGATGGGTACCCACGGCCGCAGCGGCTTCAACCGCTGGATGTTCGGCTCCGTGGCCGAGGGCGCCCTGCGACGCGCCAATAAGCCGTTCCTCCTTATCCGCGACGAGGGCGAGGAGGGTTAACCGGCCTTCGCGCCACCAGCGCCGGGCGCGGTTAGGCACCGCTTGGCCGCGGCGCTCAGCCGCGGCGGATGCGGCCCATTATCATCTCGCCGCGCCCGTGTAGGCCCTCGATGCGGACCTCCAGCCCGGCGTCTGACAGGCGTCTCTCGGCGTCGTATAGCAGCATCAGCGCCGAGAAGTCGATGCGCCCGAGGCGCGTGGTGTCGAGCACGACGCGCTCGATGCCGTCGAGCCCCTCCTCGAGCCGCTGTAGCGCCCGCTCGAGCGATTGCAGCGAGCCGAACCACAACACGCCGTCGAAAGTCATGGTGACCGTCTCGTGTTCACGAGCGACAGTGACGCCGAGCTGCGCCTCGCGGTAGAGGTGCGTGAACAGCGCGAGCATGATGCCGAGGACGATGGCGTAGTCGACCCGCGGCGCCAACACCAGCGTGAACACGAACGTTACTAGCGCCGTTGTCGCCTGCATCTTGGCGTAGCGCCAGAGGCGGAAGAGCGCTCCGAGCTGCAGCAGCGAAAGCGAAGAGGTGATGACGATGGCGGCGAGCACCGCCCTTGGCATGCCGGCCAGCAGCCCGGCGAAGGGGAAGAAGGCGAGCACCACCAGCCCCGCTACGGCGCCGCTGAGGCGGGTGCGCGCGCCCGCCTGACGTGCCAGGGACGAGCGAGCGAAGCTGCCACCTACGGGCATACCGAGCATGACCCCCGAGGCGAGGTTGGCGGCGCCTTGCGCGAGCAGCTCCCGGTCGGCGTTCCACGGCCGGCTGCGGTCAGCGAAGGTCCTGGCGATGGCGGCCGGCTCGGCGAAGCCGATAAGCGCGATGACCACGGCGCCGAGAGCCAACGTGCCGGCGTGGCCCCAGGGCAGCGCCAGGGTAGGCACCGGCAACGTCGCGGGCAGCGGACCGATGACGGGCACCAGCCTGCCAAGGAGCGCGGTGACGAGGAGGCCGGCAACAGCGGCGATGAGGACGCCGGGGATCAGCGCTGAGATGCGCCGCGAGCCCCTGATCATTACGAAGGTGGCGACCGCGAGGCCGACCGCGATGAGATTGATGGAGGTCGGGGTCGAAAGCGCCCGCCAGGCGGCCCGCCACACGCCGAGCCCCTCGGAGCCGCGACCGAACACCGCCGGTAGCTGAGAGGCGACGATGAGGACCGCCGCGCCGCTGGTGAAGCCCCGCATC
>DASROV010000191.1:0-3309 GCA_035646755.1 Trueperaceae bacterium
CCGTGGCCGCCGCGTTCCTGCTCGCCTTCATCGAGAGCTTTGTCATTACCGTGTTCGGCTACGTGCTCCCGCGCGATGCCATTGGGTTCACGCTGCTGATAGCGGTGCTTATGTTCCGGCCGCAGGGCCTGTTCGCAAGGAGGGCCTGAATGGAGTACCTGTTCTCGGTAGGCATCTTCGCAGCCATCTGGGCCATCGTCGTGCTCTCGCTCAACGTGCTGCTCGGCTACGGGGGCCAGGTGTCACTCGGCCACGCCGCGCTTTTCGGCGCGGGCGCTTATACCGCCGCTGTGGCCATGACCCGCTACGAATTGCCCTTCCTCGTCGCCATACTCGCCTCGCTGTTGGTGACCGCCGCCATTGGCGCCGTTATCGGGCTGCCGAGTCTACGCGTCAAGCACGACTTCCTGGTCCTTGTGACCATCGGCATCAACTTCATCTTCATTGGCGTGGTGTCCTACACGGATTTCCTTGGAGGTACTCTAGGCATCGTCGGAATCCCGCGCCCGGCCATCGGCGGACTCGTACTCGACAACTGGCAGTACCTCCTCTTCTGCGTACTGCTCCTCGGCTTGACGATGTACGCCACCTCGAGATTGCCCCTGACATGGGGCGGGCTTGGCCTACTGAGCATCCGCGACGACGAAGAAGCGGCTGCGGCGGTCGGCGTGAACCCGGCGCGGTACAAGATCGTGGCGTTCGCGCTTGCCGGTGCGATAGCTGGCGTCGGCGGAGCCCTTTACGCCCCATTCGTGGGAAACGTCTCCCCCGGTCGCTTCAACTTCATCGAGTCGGTGACGTTGATGTCCATGCTTATCTTCGGGGGCCTAGGGACCGTCCGCGGCGCGGTGTTCGGAGCCGTGGTGCTCAAGACCCTACCCGAGCTATTGCGGGGCTTCAGCGAGTACCGCTTCGCCATCTACGGCGCGATTCTGCTGCTCGGCATCCTGTTCATGCCGAAGGGCGTGATGGGGAGGGACACCGCTTTTGGCCGCGTCATCGACGGCTGGATCGGCCGGAGGAAGCGTCCAACGCTGCCGGCTGAGCGTACCGTTGAGAAGGGGCCGGCGCCGCCCGTCCGGGACTCCGCTCGAGCGACCCAACACGAGCTCGTGGCCGCGAACGTCATCGTCGACTTCGGGGGCCTGCGCGCCCTCAACGATGTGACCATCCGAGTCCGCACGGGCGAGATCCTTGGGCTCCTCGGCCCTAACGGAGCCGGAAAGACGACGCTGTTCAACGCCATCGTCGGCGCCGTGCCGATCACCAAGGGCCAAATCACGTTCGACGGCAAGGAGATTCAGGGCCTGCCTCCTCATCGCACCGTTAGGCGCGGCGTCGCGCGTACCTTCCAGGTCGTGCGCCCATTCCCGAGCATGAGTGTGACGGGCAACGTCACCGCCGGGCTCGGCATGCCGATTTATCCCCACACTGATGCCTTCGTGCGGTTTGCCAGCGAAGGCTCACGGAAAGCCGACGCGATCGTCGCCGAGATCGGGCTCGATGGGCAGGCCGACGTGCGGACCGATGCGCTGCCCGTCGGCTTGCTGCGGATGCTCGAGGTCGGCCGGGCACTCGCGACCGGAGCCGACGTGCTGTTGCTCGACGAGCCGGCAGCCGGCCTCACTCACGCCGAGACCGAAGTACTGGCCGCGGAGATCAGGCGCATCGCCGACAGCGGCAAGGCCGTCGTCCTCGTCGAGCACAACATGCGCTTCGCCCTCGGGCTTTGTGACCGCGTGGTGGTGCTGGCTTCTGGCGAGTTGATCGCGGAGGGGGCGCCAGACGAGGTCGTGAAGAACCCTGACGTCATCGCGGCGTACCTCGGGGACGAGCCGATATGACCACACTGCTGGAAGTAAAGGGCTTGAGCGCTGGCTACGGCAGCCTCGAGGTCGTGCGCGACGTGAACCTCAGCGTCGACGCTGGCGAACTCGTGGTACTGCTCGGCGGCAACGGTGCGGGCAAAAGCACCTTGGTCGCCACGCTGGTCGGTTGGCTCAAGCCGAGAAGTGGAGAGGTCTGGTTCAAGGGTCGCAACGTCACCGGCCTGGCGCCATGGCTACGCAGCCGTAACGGTCTAGGTATCGTGCCGGAGAGGGGCCGCGTGTTCGGGGACCTTAGCGTGGCGGAGAACATCGAGGTCGCCCGGCCAACGCGGGAGGGCCTCGCCCTGGTCTACGAGTTGTTCCCGATACTTGTCGAGCGACAAACTCAATTGGCGCGCACACTCTCCGGCGGGCAACGCCAGATGCTGGCCCTAGCTCGAGCGCTATCGCGCCAGCCCGAGTTGTTGGTCGTCGATGAGATGTCGACGGGCCTGATGCCCATCCTCGTGACGGAGCTCTTCTCGGTCCTGCGCAGGCTGGCCGATTCGGGTCTTCCCATTCTGCTGGTCGAGCAGAACACCAAAGTCCTGGGGATAGCAGACCGCGCATACGTGATGCAGACGGGCTCAATCGTGATGGAGGGCGACGCGAGGTCGCTCGCAGGCGACGACGAGGTAAAGCGGGCTTATCTAGGCCTGTAAAGCACAACGCAGAGGGAGATGGAACCCAATATGACCGACTACCAACCCGTAAGAGCGCCACGCGGAGGCCAGAGGACGGCCAAGGGCTGGATCCAGGAAGCCGCCAAACGGATGCTTATGAACAACCTCGACCCCGAAGTGGCCGAGAAGCCCGAGGAACTCATCGTCTACGGCGGCCGTGGCAAGGCCGCGCGTAGCTGGCAAGACTTCCACGAGATCGTCGCGGTGCTCGATCGGTTGGAGAACGACGAGACGCTGCTCGTGCAGTCAGGCAGGCCGGTTGGCGTCTTCCGCACGTTCCCGCTGTCGCCGCGCGTGATCATCGCCAACAGCAACCTCGTGCCGAAGTGGGCCGACTGGGAGACCTTCGACGAGCTCGATCGGGCCGGCCTGATGATGTACGGCCAGATGACGGCGGGGAGCTGGATCTACATCGGCACGCAAGGCATCCTGCAGGGCACCTACGAGACGTTCGCCGCGGCGGCGCGCAAGCACTTCGGGGGCTCCTTGTCGGGCACCATCACGCTCACGGCCGGTCTCGGCGGCATGGGCGGCGCGCAGCCGCTCGCCGTCACCCTCAACGGCGGCGTGGTGATCGCTGTCGAAGTCGACCGCAGCCGCATCGAACGCCGCCTGAAGACCCGTTACCTCGACACCTGGACCGACAGCCTCGACGAGGCGCTGAAGTCTGCCGAACGTGCCAAAGCCGAGGGCCGCGCGCAGTCGATCGGCCTGTTGGGGAACGCGGCCGAGATCCTGCCAAGGATCGTCGACCTCGG
>DASROV010000192.1:0-5313 GCA_035646755.1 Trueperaceae bacterium
GCTGCGGGCCGAGGTCGACGACCTCAAGCGTCGCCGCGGACCGTTCGGTCGGCGGCGCTAGGGCAGGGCGAAAGGTCGCCCGGTCGCCGGGACTTCGCCGCAAGCTTAGCTGAGGGGCCGGCGTTTCTCGGGCCTCAAACCCGGGGTTGACCGTCACGCAGGTGAGAAGACGCCCAGCTGCGGATGGCCGCGATGACCCGCTCGAGGCCGAGGCCGGCCTCGGTAAGGGAGTAGCTGCAGCGGGGGTTGGCCGAAAGGTCTACCTCTTTGTGAAGCACGCCGAGGGCCTCGAGCCTGGCCAGACGTTGCGCGAGCGTCGTCGGGTTGCAACCACCGACGTCGCGGCCGAGCTCGTTGAAGCCCTTGGGCCCATCGAGTAGGGCGTGCACGATATGCAGTACCCATTTCTCTTGAAGCACCTCGATGCCTTCACAGGCGGGGCAGCGCTTGTACTCCTGTATGGCCATTCGCCGCTGAGTCTACCACCGGTGGCAGAAGTTCCGTCTAGCACAGCAGACACGCCCGCCGGAAGAGCATTTTCGCCCTCCTGAACGCCTCATAGCGGGTGGTAGACTCGCCTCATAGGGAACGGCTTACTCGTCCCGTGGCACGAAGGGAGCGCCATGAACATCTACAAGTTGTCCGGCCGCAACCTCGAGATCACCGACGCTATGCGGCAGTACGCCGAGGACAAGCTCGGCAAGCTCGACCGCTTCTCCGACCAGATCATCGACGCCAGCGTCACGATGTCTTACGACACCAACAAGAACGCAGCGGCGCCCGCCAAGGTCGAGGTGCAGGTGAATCTTCCTAACGGCCTCATCCGGTCCGAAGAGCGAGCTCAAGACACCTACGCCGCTGTTGATCTTGTCGTCGACAAGCTCGAGCGACAGCTCAAGCGCTTCAAGGGTCGCATGATCGCCAGGCGCGGCGACGTGCAGTCGGCGCCTGTCCCCACCGACGTCACCCACGCCGACATGGCGGAGCCCGTGAGCACCGGCAACAGCGAGCCGACGATAGTGCGCACCAAGCGACACGTGATGCGACCGATGGCGCCCGAGGACGCCGCCGTGCAGATGGCAGCGCTTGGGCACACCTTCTTCGTGTTCCGCAACCTCGACACCGGCCTCATCAGCGTCATCTACCTGCGGCACGACGGGGATTACGGCCTGATCGAGCCGGGCTGATGAAGCCTGGCTAGCGCCGGGGCGAGCGCCAGGCCGAAGAGGAAGCCGCCCACGTGCGCGAACCAGGCGACGCCGCCGTCTTGAGCTACCCGGAACGATTGCCCGGCCTCGAGCAGCTGCAAAAACGCCCAGTAGCCGATGAAGATCCACGCCGGCAGCCATAGCATGAAGAAGCGCGGCACCCGCGCGAAGAGCGAGAGCAGTAGCCACGGCAGGAACAGCGGGGGGATGAACGTCATCACCCGCTGTCGTGGGTAGAGCAGGATGTACGCTCCCAAGACCGCGCTTATCGCTCCAGAGGCGCCCACCAATGGCACCAACGACGTCCCGGCGAAGAGCATGTGCGCGCCGGTCGCGACAGCGCCGCCGATGAGGTAGAAGAGCAGGAATTTTAGATGCCCGACGCGGTCCTCGACGTTGTCGCCGAACACCAGCAGGAAGATCATGTTGCCGAGCAGGTGAGCCCAGCCGGCGTGCAAGAACAGGCTGGTGAACAACGTCGGGAACGCCGCGAGCGGATCGCTTACGAACAGCGCCGGCACGAGCCCGTGGTCGAGGATGAACTCCACGCCTCTGAGGCCCTGACCGAGTGAGAACTGGTAGCCGAAGACAAGTACGTTGAGGGCGACGATGGCCCAGGTGACGAACGGCCTGGCGTGCGGAGGGTTGGCATCCCGTAGCGGGATCACGTCGTCAGTGCGGCTCTCACTAGCGACGGAACCGCGCTCTCAGCGGCCACGGGGCGTCGCCGCTGAGGTTGCTGTTCTGACGGCCGCATGGCGCGTGCTGTCATCGGTCTTGGAGGCTCGCCTCTTCCTGTGACTGGCGGACCTTGACGACCGTCCAGGCGGGCACCACGCCGCGCACGGTGGCGCCGTGATAGATGACAGCGCCCTTGCCTATGATGGTGCCTGGCGAGAGCACGGCGTTGCAGCCGATCGAGACGCCGTCGCCGATGGCCGCTCCGAACTTGCGAAGGCCCGTGCCGGCGTTGGCGACCTTCACCTCGTCACCGAAAGCCTTGAAGTTGGCGAGCTTGACGCCGGCGCCGAGGTTGACGTCGTGGCCGACTATGCTGTCGCCCACGTAGTTGAAGTGCGGCGCCTTGGCGCCGCCCAGCAGGATCGAGCGCTTCACCTCGCTGGCGTGCATGACCTTGGCGCCGGGTCCGAGCACCACCGGTCCTCGCAGGTACGCGGCGTGCCCCACGACAGCGCCTGCGGCCAGGTAGACCGGACCCTCGAGTAGGGCGTACGGACCGACCTCGGCACCCTCCTCCATCACCAGCGGCCCCGTGACGATGGCCGTCGGGTGGACGGTGCCGCCCTGGCGATCGAGCAGCGCCGCACCGAACTCGTCGAGTAGAGCCAGCGCGTCCCAGGGCTGATCGACCTCCAGTAGCCGCGCAAGCTGGTGGGGGACCCGGGCGAGGTCGTACAGCTCGGCTGTCGAGAACATGACCAAGTCTAGCCTCAGGCCGTCGTCATAGGGCATTTTGCGTAGGGTCGGCGAGGCCGAGCAGTTAGAATCCGCCAGCGTGCTTCACCTCATCTACAACCCAGTCGCGGGCCGCGGCCGCGCCCCAGCGGAGCTCTCCAAGGCCCTTGGACTGCTGGACGCCGCGCGTATCGACTACCGCTTGTACACCTCGAACGCTCCCGGTCATGCCACCGACCTCGCAGCGGCGACGCCGCCCGGCGCGGTGGTGGTCGCGGTCGGCGGTGACGGCACCGTGCACGAGGTCGTGCGGGGGATGGTAAGCGCCGATGCCGGGCCCTTCTCACAGCGCCGAACGCTCGGCGTGCTACCCGTCGGCTCGGGTGACGACTTCGCATTCGCGATCGGTCTCGACAGGCGTGACATCGCCGCCGCGGTCGACAGGCTGGTCACGCCGCGGCCACGCCAGATAGACCTTGGCTGGGTGAACGGCGAACCGTTCGTCAACGCCCACAGCGTCGGGTTCGACGCCGAGGTCGCCGCGCGCCTCATGCGGGCACCGAGACTCCTGAAGGGACTCGCGGCGTACCTTTACGCCACACTTGTCACGCTTGGGCGGTCGCGGCCGGTTCCAGTTAGGGTCTGCCTCGACGGCCGGCTGGTCCATGACGGGCCGGCGCTGCTCGTAGCGGCCCAGAACGGGCCGCGGACCGGTGGCAGCTTCATGTACGCTCCGGGGGCGCGCAACGACGACGGCCTGCTTGACGTGGTCATCGCCGGTGACCTCTCCTTGCCAGGGACGGTCGCACTCCTCCCGCAAGTGATGCGCGGCACGCACCTCGGTCATCCTAAGGTGCAGCTGCTCCGCTGCCAGTCGCTGTTGCTCGAATGGTCGAGGCCGCGCCACGCGCACGCCGAGGGCGAGCCGCTGCCGCTCACCTCACGCCACGAGGTGAGCGTCCAGCCAGGCGGCCTCAGCGTCCTCGGCCCCGTCGACTGACGGCTCGTACCCAAGGAAAAAGGACCCCGCTTTTGGCGGGGTCCTTCTTGTCCGGCGACTACAGGCGCCGGGAACCTACTGGTCTTTAGAAGTCGACCGTGTAGGCGATCGAGAACGCCTGGGCAGACGAGCTGCCGATGGCATCCGTGTTCTCGTAGACGCCGTAGGCGAATTCGAGATCGAAGTAGTTCCAGATCACTTCGTAACCGGTGGTGGTCTGGGTGCCGGTACCGTTCACGTCACCGCCGCTGATGTCCGTGGCGAAGTCGCCCGCGCCGCGGGTGTTCGTAGCGTCGTTGATGTTGGTGCCGGTCCAAGAGCCGTACTTCGCGGTCAGGACGCTGTTGTCGAACAGGAACTCGTTCAACACCAGGCCGACGCTCCACTGGAGCTCGGTGGCCGTGTAGACGGCCGCGTTGGAGTGACTGGTAGTGCGGTAGTTGACCGCAGCCATGAGGCTGGGCTGGGTGTAGACGTTGAGCGCCGCCGTGGTGAGACCCGTGCCAACCTTGAGGGTGGTGGTGTCGTCGTTGCCGGCGTCAGCGTCCGTGATCATCTCGTAGCCGACGTACGGGGTAAGGGTGACGATCGAGACCGTCAGGTCCATGTCCGCGTTGGCGTAGATGGTGGACTTGCTGAAGTCGGCTTCGGTCTGCGAGTAGCCCGCGGCGATGTTGAGCCCGCTGATTAGAGCGTTCTCGGCAGCACCGTCGTGCGTCAGGTCGACGCCGAATCCAGTGTCGTAGTTGTTGTTGCGGTCCATACCAGCGACCACAACGGCTTCGTTGGCATCGACGCCGGTTTCCAGGTCGTCAACAGTGGTGCCGTTGATCGAGGCCTGGTGGAACCAGCCACCGAGGCTGAAGCCAGCGAACAGGTCGGCGGATACGTCGACACCGAAGGCCGTGGCGGAATCGCCGGCAGCCACCGAGTACTGGTCGAAGTAAGCGTCGAGGTCGAGGATGAACAGGCTGAGGCCGGCGTTGACGCCGAAGCCAGTCTGATCCTGCTCGAAGGGGTCGTCGGCATCGGCGCCGAGGTTGAAGCCGAAGTTGCTCCAGTCAGCACCGATGGCGCGGTAGTTGGCCTCGAGCGATTCGATGATCGGCAGGCCGCTGGCGTCGATACCGAGGATGGCGTACAGGACGGAGTCGCTGTTGCCTGCGGTGTCGGAGCCTTGGGCCCATTCGAAGGCCAGGTCGAAGATGCTCAGTGAGAAGCTGCCGTCGACGCCGAAGACCGTGTCGGTCTCGTTGTCGGCAAGGACGTCGTCCTTGTCGCCGGCGTTCTGGGCGTACTGAGCGAAGGTGCCGCCGAGAGTAAGACCTTCGAGCGGGCTGATCGTGAGGTGAGCACCGCGGAGGTAGTCATCCGGGGTGTTCGGGTCGTCGTACGCCGGGGTGGTGTACGCGACGGTGAGCCTCGGGTCGAGGAAGTCGAGGAAGCCCTCGCCACCGACCGTGGCAACGAAGCCCGGTTCGTCGGTAGCGACGATGTACGGCGTGAAGGAGGTCTCGACGTTCGTGCCGAAGGCGAAGGTGAGTGGCACCGCGCCGATGGGCTCGAAGGTCGTGGTGAACTCCTCGACTTCGAACAGCGGAACGAGGCTGCCAGCAGTCAGGTCGGCGTCGTCGATGTCGATGACGAGGACGGCCGTGAACGAGTTGAGCGCGTTCGGGCTGCCAGCGC
>DASROV010000193.1:0-4775 GCA_035646755.1 Trueperaceae bacterium
GTCGAAGGCTGGCTCGAACTGGCCGACGACTTCAGTGCGGGGCGCCTATCGCTCGAAGCCCCCGGCGCGGACGTCGTGGCGACGCTAACCACCGAACAAGGGACGCGCAACATCGCCCTGGCCGCGAACCTCAGTGGCCAGTCGTTCGGCGGTCTCGCCGGTGAGGTGGCGGCCGACGTCTCCCTAAGCGGAGCGGTGGCCGAGCTGCGGGGCCTAAGCGTCACTATCGACGAGATACCGGGCCTCGCCGAGGGTGGGCCTCTCACCCTCAGCGCCTCCGGCCGCTTGGCGCCCGAGGTCGAGGTGACAGGCACTGTCGTCGCGCCGGAGCTGGACGAGACCGCCGACCTACGCATCGCGGAGGACGAGACCACCTCGAACCTCACGGCCACCTTGGTCTGGCAGGACCTCGACCTCAGCTACGTGGTCGCTGAACGCCACTTCGCGCTCAGCGGCAGCGCCAGCCTCGGCCCCGCACTGGCGCCCCACCTGCCCGCGCCGTTGGCCGGCCTCGACGTGCGCATAGCCGACGCCGACCTGGTCTGGAGCCCAGCCGGCGGGTTCGCCGGCGGCATCGTGGCCAGCGTCGATGCTCCCCTCCTCGACGAGTACGGCGTGCCGGGACCGTTACGGTTAATCGGCGAGGCGCTGCCGGAACGAGTATCCGTAGACGACCCGCTCGTCGCGGAAGGCGAGCAGGCACCGACCCCGCTAACGTTGTCGCTCGAGGCCTCGGCGGCGCCGTCGGCGCTACCTGGCTCCGCCGCGGCCCGCCTGACGGTTGTGATACCCGGCGCCTTGCGGAGCCCGGCCGACCTTCCTCTTGACGGCAACCTCTCCCTCAGCGCGTCCCTGCCCGCTCAAGACCAGCGACTGCAAGTCGAGGCGCAGCTCGCCGGGTCCTTCGCCGAGCCCGTGGTGAGCGGCGACGTGCGCGCCGCCGGTCCCATCGCAGCTGAGGGCGTCATCGACTTCGCCGGCGGCCGCGGGACGCTGTCGCTAACGGGCCCGCACCTCGACGTCAGCGCGGCCGGCGACGCGGAGCGCTGGTCGGCAAGTGCCACGCTAAGCCGACTGCCCGTCGGGGAGTGGTTGCCGCAGGTGGCCGACCCGAGCCTCTCGCTGCACGCCTCGGCGGCGAGCGGTGGCGGCGTCACCGTCGACGACTTGGTGCTTGAGTCGCGGGCCAGCAGCCTCACGGGCGCCGCGACGATCCGCGACGGCGTGCGCGTCTCCCTTCAAGCCCAGGTCGATCTTGCCGACCTCGAGCTCGGCGGCACCCGCCTCACCGGCCTCCTGCGCGGCCCGATGGTGCTGACGGCGCCGTCCTTGGCAGACCTGGCCGACGCCAACGTCACCGCTCAATTAGACGCAGCCGGCGTCGGCCTCGCCGCGGTCGACGCGTCCGTCGACGGCGTGCTGCAGGTCGGCGGTCAGGTGTCGGACCCCTCCGTCAACGCGCTGCTCACCGGCAACGGTGAGCTGAGCGGCACGCTGCGCCTTAACGCCATGCCCAGCCGCGGCCGTCTCGACCTACGCAGCACGCTTGCCGCCGCCGGCCTCAGCACCGACATCCGCGTCTCGATCTCTCCCGAGGCGACCAGCGCCAGCGGCCAAGCTCGCTACCGCGACGTGGTGGTGCTCCTCTCCGACGGGCCGAGCGGCATCCAGCTGCTTGGCGCCGGGCGCATCGACGGCTGGGAAGCGCTTATCGCCAACGACCTCAGCTCGCTGACGGCCTCTGGTCCGCTCGCGTCCGTGACGCCGGCCGTCAGCGGGGCGCTCGAGTTGGCGGTTGGAGAACCGGCGGTTGGTGAACCGGCCGACCCTTGGCTGGAAGCGAGCGTCACTGACTTCGCGGTGGCCGGTCAAGCGTTTTCGGACCTGACGATCACCGCCGCCACCCCGGGCGCCGCGGTCGTCGTCACCGGCGACGGCCTCAGCGCGAGCCTTTCCCCATCCGATCTCAGCTGGGATCTGGCCCTCGAGCGGCTAGCCCTGCCAGCGTCCCTTGAACTCTCGCTTGCCGGCAGCGGAAAGGGCGCCGGAGGTCGGGTAGAGGGGACGCTGGTGAGCGGTGCTGGAGCGGCCGAGGCTGAGCGGGCCGCTGTTGCGCCGGACGCGGCGCAGGACACCGGCGCGGACATCCTCGGGCTCGACATCGACTTCACGGCCAGCTTCGGCGCCGCCGGCTCCGAACCGACCACACCCGGCGACGAGGAGGCGAACGCGCCCAGCAACGAGCAGCCGAGCCAAGCCACCTTCGCCATCGCGGGCAGCGCGCTCGGCGGCGACCTCACGATCAGCGGCGCTCGCGCCAGCACCGGCATGTGGAGCGGCGACGTCAGCCTTTCGGGAGCCGCTGTCGCCGGCGTCGAGTTGGCCGCGAACGGCGTCCTCCAGGGCCAGGGCCTGATCCCCCAGGCGGTCGTCGCCACCGCGGCCGTCAGCGAGGGTGAGGCGCCAGTGTCGGTGGCCGGACGCGTCTCGCTTGGCGGCAGCGGCGTCTCCTTCGACCAGACCGCCGCCCTGCCCATGCTCACGGCGCCGCTGCGGCTGCAGGGCCAGCTGGCGCCGACTTTCGACGTCACGCTGTCGGCAGCGCCACGCCCCGGGAACGCCGGTTCGCAGGCGGGCGAGGCCGCCCCCCGCGGGGCCGCGCGGGTGTTCGTCACCGGCGGCGGCCTGCGGGCCACCGGTGAGGTGGTGCTGCCGCTCGGCCCGGTGACGGTGGTCATCGACGGCGAAGGCCCCGACGCCAGCCCCCAGGTCGAGGTCCGTCTCGCGGCTGCACCGAGCGTCGCCGCCCAGGCCTCGTTGGTGGCCCGCGATCTCGGTGAGCTGGTAGCACTGGTCAACGACGGCGGCCTCACGTTCACCGGCACCGACGCCGCGCACGGCGCGCTGACGGTAACCCTCGAGCCGTCACTGTCCGCCCAGCTCGAGGGCTTCGGCGTCGACCTCGCCGGTTTCTCCGCGGCCCTCAGCGGTGCCCTGACTCCTGGCAGCGCCGACCTCAGCGGCAGTCTCCGCCTGCCTCTCGACCTCCCCGCCGGCGCGCAGGCCGCCGGCCGCGAGCTGCCGCTGAGAGTGACGACCGCCAACGGCACCTGGTCACTTACCTCCTCCGGTGAGCTCGGCGAGCTGGCGGCCAGTTTCGACCCTGGCACCAACGCCTTCATAGTCGATGCCGACCTCGCCCTGCCGACCGCCAGCCAACCCGCCGAGGCGGGGCTCGACCAGGGACTCAGTAGCGGCGCGATCGTGGGCCGCATCACCTACGACCCGGTGAACGGCCCGGCAGGGACGCTGGCGTTGGCCGACGTCAGCCTCAGCCCAAGCGGCATCGGAGAGCTGACCTTGAACGCCGACGCCGCCATCGCCGACGGTCGCCTCGGCGGCTCGGCGAGGCTCGACACCGCCGGCGGCCGCGTCACCCTTAGCGGTAACGCCGGTCTCGACCAGCTGTTCCCCGGCCTGGCGGCCGCGACCCCAGGCGCCGCGAACAGCGGCTCGAACGTCGAGCTGCGGGTGAGGACCCTCACACTGCAGGAGTTCCCGGTGATCGCCGGCGTGGCGCCGCACCTCTCCGGCGCGCTTTCGGGCGTCGTGCAACTGCGCAACGGCTTCCTACTCGGGCAGCTGGTGGCACCGGACCTGGCCGTCGGCGACCGTCCCGTGCCAGCTAGCCTGCAGATCTCGGGGCCGCCCGCCGACCTCGACGCCGCGCTGCAGCTGGCGGGCAGCCTGTTCACCGCCGATCTCGGCAGTGGCCGCATCGCCGGCTCGTCGCGCCTCGAGCGCTTCCCGCTCGACCTGCTGGGCGAGGCGTTCGTCGGCCCCACCGACGTCACGGCCTTCCTCACCGGCGTGGTGCGCTTCGACCTGCCGAGCACCGACCCGACCAGCGGCTACGTGCGCCTCGCGACCGAGGAGATAGTCCTCGAGCGCGCCGGCGTAACAACTCGCGGCGAGGTCGCCCTCACCTACGAGAACCGCAGCTTGAGCGTCCAGAACGCAGAGTTCGGCGGCGAGGGAACGTGGCGCGCCCAGGGCGTCCTCGGCCCCGAGCTGCTCGACTTCACGCTCGAGGCCAACGATGCCGACTTCTCGCCGCTGCTCGGCTTGGTGCCCGCCGTCTCCCGTTTCGGGGTCGGCGCGGCCGGCAGCTTCACGTTCACGGCGCAGGGCGATTTCACCGCTCCCGAGGTAAGCCTGGTAAGCGACGCGCTCGACGTCACCGTGGCCGGCACCCGCTTCCGCATCGAGGACACCGACGTCAGACTCAGCGGCGACGACCTCAGCGCCAGCACCACGGTGCGCGGGCTCGACCCACTTCAAGGGGCGATCGAGTTCAGTGGCGGCGCCACCGTGATGCTCGAGCCGCTGGCGCTGCGCGCTGTCGACTTCGGCTTCTCCGGAGACCTCGACATTCCCGGCCTAGGGAAGGTCGAGGACGTCCGCGGCACGATCCAACAAGACCCGAATAACCTGCCGCTGCTGTTCATGACCGGCAACCTCGGTGCGCCGCTCACCGTGCAGGGCACCCTCGTCCCGCTCGACCTGCGGGCCAGCGGCGCAGGCTTGAAGCTGTCGCTGCCGAGGCTGCTTATCGCCGACGCCACCGTCGCCGCCAATCTCACGCTGGCCGGCGAAGTGGGTGGCGTCGTCGTCGGCGGGGGCCTCGTTCCTCGCCGCCGGGTCGACGATCACTTCCGCGGCCCTGATCTCGCCGCCGACGAGGCTGCCGCTGCCGGACAGGCGGGCGGCGAGAC
>DASROV010000194.1:0-2305 GCA_035646755.1 Trueperaceae bacterium
CCGCTTTATGTCACCGAGAACGGCGCCGCCGGCGTGATCGTCGAAGGCGGCGCCGTTCTCGGTGACATAAAGCGGTATGCCGGCGGCCCGGTCGAGCTCGAGCAACAGGTCGCGCAGGCCGGCGGGGTAGACCTCCCAACCCATCGCCGTTCTGGCCCCCGTTGGCGGCACATGTTCGATCGACGGCCACGGCGCGCCGGGTGAGGCCCTCACCACGGTGCGGGTGTAGTAGTTGACGCCAAGGAAGTCGAGCGGCTCGCCGATTATCGAGAGGTCGCCGGGACTGGCGTGAGAGGCGGCCGAGCCTGGGAGGTCGCGCAGTTCGCGCGGGTACGCGCCCTTGAAGAGCGGCCCGAGGAACACCTCGTCGTTGCTCAGCCGGTGGCGCCTGGCCGCCTCGCGGTCGCTCGGCTCGTTAGCGTCGAGTGGGTAGGCCGGGGTGAAGTTGAGCACGATGCCCAACGGCGAAGTGGTGGCGCTCCTCAGGCGCTGAACGGCCAGGCCGTGTGCCAGCAGTAGGTGGTGGATGGCCGCCTGGCAGGCGCCGGAATCCCTCACGCCGGGCGCGTGCTCGCCCTGCCCGTAGCCGAGGAAGGCGCTGCACCACGGCTCGTTGAGGGTGGCGTAAGACGCCACGCGGTCGCCGAGCCGGCCCGCTACCGCCTCGGCGTAAGCGGCGAAGGCGTAGCTGGTGTCGCGAGCGGTCCAGCCGCCCCTAGCGTGCAGCCACAGCGGCAGGTCCCAGTGGTAGAGCGTGACGAACGGGGCTATGCCACGCTCGAGCAGGCCGTCGACCACGCGTTCGTAGTGATCGAGCCCGAGGCTGTTGACGCGGCCGCTGTCGTCAGGGACGATGCGTGGCCAGGCCACGGAGAAGCGGTAGGCCGCGAAGCCGAGGTCGGCGATAAGGTCGAGGTCCTGCGCCCAACGTCGGTACGAGTCGCAGGCGACCGAGCCGTCACTGGCGTCGAGTATCGCGCCCGGCGCCCTACAGAACTCGTCCCAGATCGAGGGGCCGCGGCCGTCCACCGCGGTCGCGCCTTCGATCTGGAAGGCCGAGGTGGCGACGCCGAAGGTGAAGTCGGCAGGGAGGTCGAGTGGCGCCATGTCGTCGCTCATGGCGAGGTTGGCGACCCGCTCGACGGTCGCGTCGCCGTCACTCATCACGGCGCGCTCTCCTCGAACAGCAGCATGGTCACCGACCGCGCCGGCAGGCTCAGGATCGAGCCGTCGGCTGCCAGCGGCGATGGCACCGTCTCGGCGTTGTGGCTCGCGTCGAGGAGCAGGGCTTCGCGTAGGACGGCGTCTGAGGCGATCACGATGGGCACGGACAACGGCGCGTCGTTGAGATTGGTTACCAGCACGGTCACTGTCCCGTCATCCCGCCGGGCGGCGAAGGCCGATACGAACGGTACGGTAGAGGTCGCCGCCAGCAGTTCGTCCCCGAAGCGCTTGTATAGCTGGTAGACGAAGTAGCTCGGCCGCGGACCGGAGTTGCTCAACAGGCCCCAACCACCGCGTGCGTCCGAGCTCTGCAAGTCGAAGTAGTTGACGATGTACGCCCCGTCGTAGATGAGCTTGCCGAGCACGTCGGCCCACCACACGGCGTTGAAGCTCGAGTCGTTAGTCGCCTCTCCAGCGATGGTGGCGCTCCAGTGGGAGTTGGCTTCAGTAACCGCGAAGCGCAGGTCGCCGCGGCCCGTTACCTGCTCGGCGAGAGTTCGCAGGCGGCCGATCAACCCGGCCCACTCGGCGGTGTTCTCGCGTAGGTCGGCCACCGTCGTGCTGGGGTCGGCCGCGCTGCGCGGGAACGGGTAGCGGTGAACGGCCACGACGTCGACGAGGTCGCCGTTCGCCTCCAGGAAGCCCGCGACCCACTCCTTCCCGCTGGGATCGCGGAGCGTGCTTCCTGACAGCCCCGTCCATTGGTGTGGCTCGGGGCCGATGAGCACGATGTCGGGGTCGACGGCCAACATGGCCTCGGCGATGGCTCGCCACTCGCGGTTGAGCCGGGCGACGTCGTAGTCGTCGAACAGCGAGGGCTCGTTGCCGATGTACCAATGCCTGATGTCGTAATCCTTCTCGACGTTGGCGTAACGCACCAGCGCGGCCGCCGCCTCGGGGGTGCCGTTCTGCAGCCGCACGTGGATGCTCGGCTCGGCGTCGATGAGACGGGCGATGGTCATCAGCATGTCGATGTCGAAGTGGCGGATGTCGTTGCGGTCGCCCCAGTTGCCTCCCGGGAAGCGCAGGAACGTGATGCCGGAGCGGGCGGCGAGATCGAAGAGGTCTACGGGGATGGCGC
>DASROV010000195.1:0-2670 GCA_035646755.1 Trueperaceae bacterium
TGGCGTTGCCGCTGTTGACGACCAGCGCCCTTACCGGCGTGTTGGTCGAGTAACGCGCCCGGTTGCGCGCCACGCACGGCGCCTTGACCAGGTTGGTGGTCGCCACCAGCGCCCAGGCCAGCGGGCGCGGCGAGTAGATGAGCCCGAGGTCGCTGCGACCGGACTCCTTGATGCCGGCCGTAATGCCGGAAGCCTCGAAACCCTGTGGGAGCCTCACTGTTCGCTACTGCTCCTCTCGGCCCTGATGGCGACGGCCGCGGTGTCGCTCGTCGTGAGGTTCATGGCCAGACCCCGTGGAGCGACAGTCCTTCGGTCTCCCCGAAGCCGTTGGCGACGTTGAACGCCTGCACGGCCTGACCGGCGGCGCCCTTGCCTAGGTTGTCAATGGCGCAGAACGCCACGATGTGCCTGCTGCGGGCGTCGTAACGAGCGCTGAGCACGGCTTTGTCGCTGCCGAGCACGGCCTTGGTCTGCGGCAGCTCCTCCTGCACCAAGATCAGCGGATCGCCACGGTAGTACTCGTCGATGACGCCGAGCAGGCTGGCGTCGCTGAGCTCGGTATCGCGCGGCCTGGTGGTGCAGGTCGCCAGGATCCCGCGTGACAGCGGCACGACGTGCGGCGTGAAGCTCACTGTGAACGGCTCGTGGACGGTGTGGGTCGAGAGCTTCTTGCCGTCGAGCTTGACGCGGCCCAAAGTGGCCTCGATCTCGGCCGTATGGCGGTGCGTGCCCGACGGCTTGTAGGCGCGGGCGTTGTCATGCATCTCCGGGAAGTGGAAGCCCGGCGTAGGGCTCCTGCCGGCGCCGGAGACGCCGGTGAGCACGTTGGCCACCGCCGTCGAACCGAGCAGCCCGGCCGCTGCCAGGGGAGCGAGGGCCAGGCTCGCGGCCGTCGCGTTGCAGCCGGGGCTGGCGATGAGGCGGCAACCGACTAGCTCGTCACGGTGCAGCTCGACAAGGCCGTAACGAGCGCTGGCGATGAGCTCGGGGTGCGGATGCTCGGCGCCGTACCAGGTCTGGTACGTCTCGGCGTCGAGCCTGAAGTCGGCGGAAAGGTCGACAACGGCGCAGCCGGCGTCAAGTGCCCGCTTGACGAGCGGCGCCGTGGCGCCGTGCGGCGTGGCGCAGAACAGCACCTCGCAGGCGGCTATTACCTCGGCGTCGCCGCTGAAGCGGAGCTCAGGGAGCGCTCCGGCCAGGTGCGGCCAGCAGGCGCGCAACTCCTGGCCGGCGTACTGCCGTGAGCCGATGGCGGTGATCGTCACTCGCGGGTGTCGCAGCAGCCGCTCGATGAGGCCGGCGCCACCGTAGCCGCTGGCGCCCAGGATGCCGACGCTGAGGCGGGCTGACATCATGACTCCGGATCGGCGAGCAGTTGCACCAGCACGGCCTTGTGGGCGTGGAGGCGGTTCTCCGACTGGTCGAAGACCACGCTGCGCTCGTGGTAGACGGTCTCCTCGGTGCACTCCTCGCCGTAATGGGCAGGCAGGTCGTGCATGAACACGCCGCGGGGGCTCAAGTCAGTGAGCCACTCCGGGGTGATGGTGTAGCCGCTGAACGCGTTGCGGCGCTCTTCGAGTTCCTGCTCCATGCCCATCGACACCCAGACGTCGGTGTAGAGCGCGTCGGCGCCCTTGATGGCCTCGCGCGGTTCGTGCGAGATCATGATGTCGGCGCCCTTTTCGCGGGCCGCCGCAAGGACGCCCTCCTCCGGTTCGTAGCCGGGCGGGCAGGCGATGGTGAGCGCCACGCCGGCCAGCGCCGCGGCGTTGATGTGCGAGTTGCAGACGTTGTTGCCGTCGCCGACGAAAGTGAGCCGCAGGCCCTTGAGCTCACCGAAGGTCTCGAGCATGGTCACGTAGTCTGCCAACAGTTGGCAGGGGTGAAGGCGGTCGGAGAGGCCGTTGATCACCGGTACCTTGGCGTGGCGGGCCAGCGTCACCAGCGTGTCGTGGCCGTAGGTGCGGGCCATTATGCCCTCGACCCAGCGGTCGAGGTTCGAGGCGACGTCGCGGATGGTCTCGCGCACGCCCCAGCCGATGTAGTTCTGGCTGAGCAGCACCGAGTGCCCGCCGAGCTGGGCCATGGCGATGTCGAAGGTCGAGCGGGTGCGAAGCGACTGCTTCTCGAAAATCATCGCGATCGTCTTGTGCTTGAGGTGCTCGGGCCTGACGCCGCGCTTCCAGTCCTGCTTCATCTGCACGGCGCTGGTAAGCAGCCCCTCGAACTCTTCCTTGCTCAGGTCGGCAAGCGACAGCAGGTCGCGCCCTGAAAGGCTAGGCACACGCAGCACGTCCATTCTTTAAGTGGCCCCTCTCGGTGTGGTGGGTGAGCGACCACGGGTCGCTGTGGCCGCGGCGGCCAAGGCGACACTCTACCATCGGCGCATGCGGTCCTCGGACCGCGCGTGGTCTTCAGACCGCACGCGGTTCTCAGACAGCGAACAGCCCGAGGTACCAGGCGATGATGGCGTCACCGAAGAACAGCGCCCCCATGGCGCCGAGCAGCAGGTACGGTCCGAAGGGGACGAGCCGCTCGCCGCCGGCCATGCGGGCGATGATGCCGCCTACCGCGCCGACGGTAACGGCCAGGAAGATGCCGACCAGGAGCCTCTCCCAGCCGAGGAACGCGCCCAGAACGGCGGCGAGCTTGACGTCGCCGAAGCCCATC
>DASROV010000196.1:0-2073 GCA_035646755.1 Trueperaceae bacterium
TCCTTTCTCAGCGTCGCGATCAGCTTGTACGGGTGGGCGTCAAGTCGCTCACGAACCGTGGCGGCGAGCTCGGGCGCGGCGGCGGCGAAGTTTCCCGCCAACGAGCGAGCGCTACCGGCAGGTCCACACCACGCTCAACTACTTCGAGACGGTCGGAACGCTGCACAAGCATGGCCTGATCAACGAGCAGCTGCTCTTTGATTGGCTCGCCGTCGAAGCGGTCTGGGACCGAGTCAAGAGCCTTGCGATCGGCGACAGGGAGCAGTACGGGATCCCTGCCCTGTGGGAGAACTTCGAGGCCATGGCCTAGGCTCAGGCCGAGCGGGGCCGATAGCGGCCTGCTTACTCGGCGCGCTCATCGGTAGCTCCGCATTCGTACCCGAGCACTCCTTAGAGACTGGCCGACCGACTGGCCGAGCTGACGCCGATCCCTGCAGTGGCGAACGAAGCGCGGGATGTAGGACAGCGCACCACGCATTGGGTCCTTTGACCTTTTAGCTACGCCGCGAGCGGTACTGCGCGCGCCCGAGCTGTCCGGCTCGCGGCGTAGCCACTCCGGCTCAGACACTGGACCGGCCCCGCCGTCGATCCCCATGCGTGTTAGTGCCGTTGCCTCGTCGCGTTGGGCGCTACGTCGGCGTACTACGCACGCTTCAGCCCGGGGATTGTTGGCCGCAGGGCCAGCCTGCTACGCAGGCTACTCCCAATCGGGTCGGCGCGAGTGACTCCCGCTAGTCGTTTCGCCAGACCCTCGTAGCGCCGCTCGAAAAGTGGACCACCTGAGGCGCTGCCGCGCCGTCAGCCGCCGGCGGCCTGCCCGAGCGCCCGCCGGGCCTCGTCGTCCATCGTGTGCAGGTAGGGCGCGACGAGCTCGCCGTAGTCGGCCTTGCGCGCGGCGGGCAGGTCCTTCCAGCCGGTGATCGAGCCGCGGCAGCGCGCGGCGCCGCACAGGCACACAGCCGGGAAGTGGTCGATCGTGAAATTGCGCATGGCGTAGTCGAACGTCAGCTCCTGCCCGGCGCCGATCGGCTGGCGGGCGACGAAGTCGAAGGCCTGTCCGTCGTTGAGGCGGACGCCGCAGTTGGGATCGCAGGAGTGGTTGACCTTCGGTCCCAGGCCGCCGTGGCGCGCCCAGCGGCCGGGACCCACCTGCGTCGCTTGCGAGTCGTTGCCTGTCAGCGGCCCGACCAGGAAGCCGACCATGACGGTCTCGCCGGCCGCGAACGGGCGTGTGGCCAGAACCCCATCGCCCTTGCCGTCGGCGGTGCGGAACAGCTCGACGCCCTCCTCCTCGGGAACCTGGGTGCTGCTCACCTCGAGCTCCGCGAGGACCGGCGATCTGCCGCCACGCGACGCGGTGGCGCCGGGCGGCCTGGACGGATCAACGTGGGGCAAGAGAACCCCTTTCGGTTAACGCCCTCGAAGGACGAGCATAGCCCCGAAGGAAGCCAGCCTCGTCGTCAGAGTCCGCTAGCTTCCCCGAGTTAAGGGCGCTCCGTACTCGTCCTTGGAAGTTTCCGAACTTCCCGTTGCGTCCCATCCCTGAATACCTAGAGAGACCGCCGCTCCCCGTGAGGTCGAAGAGACAGGAGGTCAGGTCGCGACGCGATCGCGTCCAGGACAGCCCGTGCTATCTCTCCCTGACTAGCAGTGGGGCTCACTGTTCACAAGTCCGCAAAACGTAAGGACCACGGGCGCGCCGCGGTAGGCGGAGAGACGCAGGTCCTCTCCACAGAGTCCCGTCAGTTGAAGATCGGGAGCTCGATCACCCGATTCCATCAGTTCCTGTCGACCTTCCTGCGAGCCTCATCGATGTGATAGGCAGCGTAGATCAACCCGACGTGGCTGAACGCCTGTGGAAAGTTGCCGAGCAGCTCGCCACCCCTGACGTCGATCGCTTCGGCGAGCAGGCCGAGGTCGTTGGCGAAGCCGGCAACACGGTCGAACAGGGCGTCGGCTTCGCTTATCGAACCCGCTTTGGCGAGGCAGCGCTAGCCAGAAGCTGCAGATGACGAATGAGCCCTCCTTCCTTGAAGTCCATCGTGAGTCGCGTAGCGGCGGACCAAGCCATCC
>DASROV010000197.1:0-3738 GCA_035646755.1 Trueperaceae bacterium
GTCAGCAGACTCGACCAACGACCGACCGCCGGCCAGCAGCGCGACGGCAGAAACGAGCTTCGGCCCGCGACGTGCGGCTACCTTGCTCGCCAGCCGCAGGTCGAGGCCGTCGTCGATCGTCGCTCCGCCGTTGGCGCGCGAAAGTAGTGCCTTCTCCCACGACCTGTCGACCGCGTCGAAAACACGCGTCCTCCACGCTTCGGCTTCCGCGAGCAGTTCAGCCACCTCGAGCGCGACCGAGACCGGGAACGACTCGAGCCCGCCCTTCTCTTGTGCTCGCGCACCGAACAGCTTGAACAGGTCGGAGAACGCGGCCCTCACGACACCGGTCATGATCGCGGTCAGCGAGCTGTCGAGCATCGCCCACAGCGGGAAGCCGTGGAGAGGCGTGCCTGGCTGGCCCGCGCCGAATAGGTCGAAGCCGTAGGCGGCGGGCACGCTGGCTGCTTCGATCGAGACGTGGTGTGAGCCGGTCCCCCGAAGTCCCGCCGAGTCCCAGGTAGGGTCGATGCGGCAATCGGTCATGGGCACTGGCAGGGCCACGACGCCCGGCTTCCCGGTCTCATCGATGCGGAGCTCGTTGCCGTCGTAGACGACGCAATAAGCGAGGTACCAGCCGGCCCCCACGCAACCGCTACAGAATGCCCAGCGCCCGCTCACGTGGTACACGCCGTCCTCGAGCACGGCCTTGCCGCTAGGCATGAAGGTGCCAGCGGCGACGCCGAGAGGCTGGGACCACAGCGATCGGCTCACTGCTTCCGGGCTCATCATCGATCCGAACGCAGCGGTTCCCCCGCCGATAGCGACGCACCAGGCGGTGGACGCGTCGATCTCGGCGAGGGCTTGGAAGATCCTCAGAGCCTCCGGAAGAGGCACGTCGTACCCGCCAACGTCTTTCGGCAACAGGAAGTGGAACAGCCCGGCATCGTACAGGGCTCGATGCAGCGCTGCCGGCATAGCACATAGCCGCTCCATCTCGGGGATGCTCTCGCGGATGAGGTCCTCGAGCCCTGCGACGGTGGTCAGGTCAGGTGGCGGCCTTGCGGCAGCCGTGGTCGTACCCGGGTTTTCGATGGCTGAGGATAGAGCCGAGACCGGTCTACGTCAACGCGCCGCCTGCGAACCGCTGGGTTGACGCCGGCAATACGTGTATATACGCTTACTTCCCGTACCACCTTTCGTCTCTCGGAACTCGGAGGTCAAGACATGAACGACACCGCACGCACGAGCAAGGGCACCGGCCTGCCACCTGTCGTCTCGCATGAAAAGTGGCAACTGGCCAGCGAGAAGTTGCGCGAGGAAGAGAAGTCGCTCACTCGTAGGCTCGACGCCCTCGTCGCGAAGCGTCGGCGGCTGCCGATGGTCGAGGTCGAGAAGTCGTACCGGTTCACGGGCCCTAGCGGTTCAGCCTCGCTTCTAGACATCTTCGAGGGGCGCTCGCAGCTTGTCGTCTACCACTTCATGTTCCACCCCGACTGGGACGAGGGTTGCGAGGGCTGCTCGTGGTTCGTCGACGGGTTCGCGCACCCGGCGCACATCGAGTCGCGAGACGTGTCGTTCGCGCTAGTGTCACGCGCGCCCTACTCGAAGTTGGCGGCCTACCAGGAGCGGATGGGTTGGACCGCGCCCTGGTACTCGTCGCACGGCAGCGACTTCAACCACGACTTCCACGCCACCGTCGGCGACAGCGAGCACCACTCCCTTAGCGTGTTCCTGCGCGACGGCGAACGGATCTTCCACACCTACCAGACGTTCGCTCGCGGGGTCGAGAACCTTGGCACGGCGTTCAGCCTCCTCGACCTGGTCCCGTACGGCAGGCAAGAGAAGTGGCAGGACAGCCCCGAGGGTTGGCCGCAGGGCGACCCGTACGTGTGGTGGCGGCGGCACGACAGCTACGGTGACCTGCCGGCGCCGTCGGTAGTTGGCCGCCACGGCGCGCGCCAGGCGGCTGCTGACTAGGGACTCGACGCGTGCTCCGGCCCGGCGGCACGCCGGGCGCGTAGCGGCGGACAGCCCGCGAGGCGCGTAGCGGCGGGCCGAACGATGAGCCATGATTGCGCATGGCTCATCGTAGCTTCCGGCCTACGCACTTCCACAACACCTTCGCAGCGCACGACTTTGGCCTGACACTCGACCCAGGGGACACGGTCGAGACGTTCACGGTCGACGCCGCTGGCCGCGACGCTGCCGGCGACCTGGTCGCGAAGCCCGCCAACCCGCTGACCGGGCCATTCGCGGTGCGTGGCGCCGAACCTGGCGATGCGGTAAGCGTCCGCATCCTCGAGCTGGAGCCGAACCGCGGGCACGGCTGGAGCAGCATCAGGCTCGCGCCCAACACGCTCGACCCCGATTTCGTCGCCGGCCTCACGTTGAGCGACGAGCCTAGGAGAGTCGACTGGCGCATCGACCCGGCGGCCCGGACCGTGCAGCTCGAGGACGGGGTGGCTGGTCTAACGGGCTTCCACTTGCCACTGGCACCGATGATCGGCTGCATCGGCGTCGCCCCGGACCGCGGGCAGGCGATATCGACAGCCACCTCGGGTGAGCATGGCGGCAACATGGATTACCGCGGCATCGCCGTCGGCGTCACCCTCTACTTCCCGGTGTTCGTGCCCGGCGCACTGTTGTTCTTTGGCGACGGCCACGCCGTCCAGGGAGCAGGGGAGATGGCGGGCACCGGCGTCGAGACCTCGTTCGACGTTACCTTCGAGGTAGGGCTGGTGAGGACCGCCGGTGGTGACGGCTTGCGCTGGCCGCGTGGCGAGGACGACCGCGCCCTGTTCACCCTCGGCAACGCCCGTCCTCTCGATCAGGCGACCCAACACGCGACCACCGAGATGGTCGCCTGGCTAATGTCTCGCCACGACCTCAGCTTCGAGGGCGCCTCGGTGCTCATCGGGCAAGCGGCGGAGTACGAGATCGGCAACATGTTCGATCCGGCCTACACCGTCGTGTGCAAGGTTCCCAAGGCCGTACTGCCATGACGGCGGCCGCGGCAAGCGCTACGGCATGCGCTGCGGCGTCCGCAGCGCTGCGAACAGGGTTTAGGGTGGCCTTTCATGGAAGCGTCAGCTAGCCTTGCTCAAGAGCGAAGCTGCGCGGAGCGCACTATCGCCTCGATTTGAGGGCTATAGGGCGAACCGCGAACTTTCAGTCGACGACGGGAGACCTAGTCTATGTCTTTACGCCAGCAAGCCGTTCGGGAAGCGCCACGCCGCCTGTCAGTCGCCCTCCGCGCCACGTTCATCGCGCTAACACTCGCGCTGCTGGGCGCGGCCGCGGCACAAGAGGCTCAGCAAACGGCGCCACCGGCTGAGTACCTGCCGAACGTCAGCTACACGCTGACCACCGGCTTGGCCAACGGGCGCATGGCGTTCATCGGTGTCGGTGGCGCCATCGATGGGCAGGCCAACCCGACCCTCATCGCCCAGCCCGGCCAGGTGGTGCAGATAAGCCTCGTCAACGGCGACAACGTCGCTCACGACATCTTCGTCGAGCAGTTCGCCGGCGCGCACAGCGCTGTCGTCGACCGCGAAGGTGCGACGTCGACGATTGTCTTCCGCGCCGACGTCGAGGGCACGTTCGATTACTGGTGCACCATCCCCGGCCACAGACAGGCGGGCATGGAGGGCCAGCTCGTGGTCGGCGAGGTGGTGAGCGAGTTCAACGCCGAGGAGTTGACCAACATCGTGCGGCCACCTGACGGCCTGCCCGGCCCGCTCGAGCCCCGCACTGAGC
>DASROV010000198.1:0-2660 GCA_035646755.1 Trueperaceae bacterium
CAGTTGACCAGCTTGGTGCGGCGGGCCTGGAAGTCCTGCAGGACGTAGCGACCGATGGTTTGCGGGGTGGTGAAGTAGGCCTTGCCGCGCGTCATGGCGCTCACGCGCTGCACGAACGCGATGAGTTCGGGGTCACGGGCGAGCATGAAGGTGTTCACCTGTATGCCCTGGCGCCGACAGCTGCCAACCTCTCGCAAGGTCTCACCAAGCACCAGCGGGTCGAGGCCGTAGGCGTTGCGGTAGACGCGGCCGTCAGGAAGGGTTATCGCCGAAGGCTTGCCGTCGGTGATCATCACTATCTGCTTCATGTCCTTGTTCTGCCGCTTGAGGATCTTCTGGGCCAGGCGCAGGCCTTCGGCGGTGTTGGTGTGGTATGGCCCGACTTGAGCGCTCGCCAGGCGTTGCAGCGGTATGTGCTCCGCACCGTTGTGGAAGAGGACGTAGTCGATCGAGTCGCCGCGGTACTGCGTGCTTATCAGGTGGGCTAGCGCCAGCGCCACCCGCTTGGCGGGCGTGAAGCGGTCCTCGCCGTAGAGGATCATCGAGTGCGAGCAGTCGAGCATCACCACCGTGGCAGCCGACGAGCGGTAGTCGGACTGCATGACGAACAGGTCATCCTCTTCCAGTTGCAGCTTGCCGCCATGCAGCCCGTGCCTGGCGGCGTGCTTGAGGCTCTCGGCGACGTCGAGGTTGAGACTGTCGCCGAACTCGTAGCGCTTCGGCTCGGAGACCGCCTCTATGCCCGAGGCGCTGAACCTGGTGTCGTGGCTGCCCGCGCTCGATTTGCCGGCCGCGCCGAGCAGCTCACGAAGCGTGCGGTAGCCGAGGAAGTCGATGGCCTTGTCGGTGAGCGTGAAGGTCGACCGCTGGTCCGACTCGCCGCCACCGAGCCCTTGCCCCGGCTCGCGCTCTTCGCCGGGCTGACTGCCCTCGGGCCGGATATAGCCTTCGTCGGCGAGGCGCTTGGCCAGTCGTTTGACGGTGCGGCCGAGCTCGGAATCGAGCCACTGCTCGGCGTCGTAGGCGCTCTGCAGGAGTTCGTCGCTTATCAGGTCGTTGTCGAGCAGCGCCTCGGTGATCGCCTCATAGAGCTCCTGCATGGTCGGCTGATAGTCCGGGTCGGGGTCGAACGGATCGCGGTCGAACCCGGACTGCAGTAGCCGATCCTGAAGCATGCGCATCAGGTCGGACATGTCGAGGTCTTCGAGCGTGGCCTCGTATTTCGAGTAACGAGTAGTCGGCACCTGTGAGTAACTCCCGTCTAGCGTGCCCGTCGGCGCGGCGCGTTGGCCGCTTTAGTTCCAGCTGGTCCTTGGGCCGGCACCGGGCTCGAGGTCGGCGGCGCTGTAGCCTCGCTCCTCGCTGCGCGAGATCAACTTGCGCGCGTACAGCCCCTCGAGCACGAACTCGGCGGCCGCTGCCACCTCGTCCGGAGCGCCGTCACGTGCCAGCTGGGCGGCGGCGTCGAGTAGACCCGGAACAACGCTTAGGATCTCGACGAGGTCGGCCGTCCTGAGGTCGTCAGGCAAGCGCAGTTGGTTGTCGGCCTCGAAGTAGGCGACGACGTCGTCGGTGGCCAGTTCCTGGGCGTAGCGGGCGAAAGTCTGTCCGATCGCTCGCCTCACGATGTCACGCGCGACCGCTTCGGCGCCTTTCAGCTCACCTTCGTACTCCAGCTCGAGTTTCCCGGTCACCGCCGGCAGGGCCGCGAAGAGGTCACTTACGCGCGCGATGGGCCTGTCCTCACCCCGCACCAACGCCCGCCTTTCAGCGTTGCTCATGACGTTCTCGATGAGGCTTATCGGCAGCCGTTGCGACACCCCGGAGTGCTTGTCCACCCGCGAGTCATCACGCGCCTGGAAGGCGACCTCTTCGACCGCTTCGGCAACGAAGTCGGGCACGAACTGCGTCTCGTGACGAGCGACCCACGCCTCTTGGCGCGTGATGGCCATGCCCTCTTCAAGCGTCTGCGGGTAATGCGTGCGAACCTCGCTGCCGATGCGGTCCTTGAGCGGCGTGATGATCTTGCCGCGGGCGGTGTAGTCCTCAGGGTTGGCGCTGAACACGAGCAGGACGTCGAGCGGCAGGCGGATGGGGTAACCCTTGATCTGGATGTCTCCCTCTTGCATGACGTTGAAGAGCGCGACCTGGACCTTACCGGCTAAGTCTGGTAGTTCGTTCATCGCGAAGATGCTGCGGTTGGCACGCGGCAGCAGGCCGTAGTGAACGGAGCGCTCGTCGCCCAGCCGCGTGCCGAGCCGTGCGGCCTTGATGGGGTCGATGTCGCCGAGGATGTCGGCGACAGTGGCGTCGGGTGTCGCCAGCTTCTCGAGGTAACGCGCCGAACGCGGCAGCCAGCCGATGGGGGTGGCCTCGCCGCACTCGGCGACGATGGTCTTGGCCTCGCCGGTCACCGGCAGGAAAGGGTCGTCGTGCAGCTCCGTGCCCGCGATGTAGGGTATCGACTCATCGAGCAGCTCGACGAGCTCCCGCAGGATCCGGGTCTTGGCCTGGCCGCGCAGGCCTAGAAGGATGAAGTTGTGGCGGCTGAGGATGGCGTTGACGACGGCGGGCGTGACCGTCTCGTCGTAGCCAAGCACGCCAGGGAACAGCGTGTCGCCACGCTTCAACCTCTCGATGAGGTTGGCCCGGAGCTCGTC
>DASROV010000199.1:0-9794 GCA_035646755.1 Trueperaceae bacterium
GCTTGAGTCATCGCTCGCCCAGGCCGAGACCCTGCTCGACAGCCTCGAGGAGGAGTACGAGGCCACGCGCGTCATCGCCGAGGAGCTGGTGAGCGAGGGCCTGCTCGACGGCGTCCTTGGTCTGTTCGGCGGCGACGGGGCAGCTGAAACTGCGCTCCAAGCGGCGCCGGCGTTCGACGCCGCCGAGCTGGCCGCCCGCTATGCCGCGGTCGCCGGCGTCGGTAGTGTTGGCGTGTTCGCTGCCGACGGCCGGCTTCTGGCCCACGCAGGAGCCGAGGCGCAGCCAGAGGACCTTGCCGCGCGGCAACCGCGCGCCGCGGCCTTACTCCAGGCGGGCCGGACGCTATTGTGCCCGGAGGAAGAGGGCGTGAGCCTGGCCAGCTTCGAGGCCGGCGGCGCCTACGTGGTCCTTGGCCTCGGCGCGGGTGGCGTGAGCGTCGCCCTTAGGCTCGATTCGTCGGCGTTGGTCCCAGTGATGATCGGCCGGCTGCGACGCGACCTCACCGAGTCGGATGGATGACGCTTCGCAGGCGGGGACACTCGAGCTAAAGGACCTCGACGCCACCGGGCGGCTCGCCCGCGAGGTCGCGGCCACGGCGCCCGACGGCGGCCTGCTCATCCTCAGCGGTCCGCTGGGCGCCGGCAAGACCACCTTCACCCGGCTACTGGCGGAGGCCCTTGGCTCCACCGCGGCCGTGAGCAGCCCGACCTACACGCTCGTGCACGAGTACCCGACGCCGCGCGGTCCGCTCATCCACGTCGATGCCTACCGGCTCGAGAGCGCCACCGAACTCGAGGCGCTCGGCCTCGACGACTACCTTGGCCGCGCTCGCCTGGTGGTGGTGGAGTGGGGCGAGGCCCTTGGCGACGGACATCCCGAGGCCTGGTGGCTCGAGTTGGGGTTCGGCGAGGACTCAGGCGAGGTTGCGCCCGGCGAGATCGCGCCCGGCGAGGGCTCCGCGGGCGAGACGACTGCGCGGGTGGCCCGCTGGCGACGGGCGCCGCCTGCCGGCGAAAGGCCTAAGCCGTGAGCGCTGAGCTCGTCCTCGCCCTCGACTGCTCGACTGAGTACTTGGCCCTCGCCGTCGTCGACGCGCGGGGCGGCGTGCTCGGCCGCCGCACGCCACACGTGGGACGCGAGCACGCCGCGCGCCTACCCCTGGAGTTCGAGGCGCTGCTGGCCGACGTCGCCCGCGAGCGCGCCGCCATCGCCGCGGTCAGGGTCGGCATCGGCCCGGGTTCGTACACCGGTACGCGCGTGGCGATCGCCGCCGCCAAGGGCCTCGCCCGGGCACTGGGCGCCGACCTCGCCGGTGTGTCGAGCTTCGTTGGGCTCGCCGCCGGCGTGCTGGCGCCGGGTGCGAGCGCCGTCATCACGCTGGATGCCAGGCGCGGCAACGTCTACGCCCAGGCCTGCCGCCGAGAGGCGGGCTCCGACGCCGACGTCCCGCGGGTGACGGCGCTCGGCGAGGCCATGAAGGTAGCTATCGACGAGTTGAGCGAGCGGTTCGCGGGGCTCGCGCAGGTGGCGGGCGTGGCGCCGGACGCGGCGGCGTTGGCGGTTAGCTCACAACTCGCCGCCGCCCGCGCCGTCTACCTGTGAGAGACGTGGGGGGAGAAGTTATACTGCCGCGAATCTCCACCGGGCGGGAGTGAGAATGTTCTTCAGATTAGGGCAAGAGATCGGGGTCGACCTCGGTACGGCCACCGTGTTGATTTACGTCAAGGGTAAGGGGATCCTGCTGCGCGAGCCCTCCGTCATCGCGATGGTGCGCGACACCGGCGAGGTCAAGGCCGTTGGCGAGGAGGCCTACCGCATGCTCGGCCGCACGCCGGGCAACATCGTCGCCGTGAGGCCGATGCGCGACGGCGTGATCGCCGATTACGACCTGACCGAGAAGATGCTGCAGGCCTTCGTCCGCAAGGTGCTTAAGGGCCCAAGCCGGCTGTTCAAGCCACAGGTGATGGTGTGCGTGCCGTCTGGTGTAACCGAGGTCGAGCGCCGCGCGGTGCTGCAGGCCACCCGTGAGGTCGGCGCCCGGAAGGCGTTCCTCATCGAGGAGCCGCTTGCGGCCGCCATCGGCGCAGGCGTGAAGATCGCCGAGCCAACCGGCAGCATGATCGTCGATGTCGGCGGCGGCACCACCGACATCGCGATCATCAGCCTCGGCGGGATCGTCGTCTCGGAGAGCCTGCGCATCGCCGGCAACGAGTTCGACGAGTCGATAATCCGCCACATCCGCCAGAAGGAGAACCTGCTCATCGGCGATCGCACCGCCGAGAGCGTCAAGACGAAGGTCGGTGCCGCGATGGTCCGCAACGCCGAGGACAACATCGAGATCGAGGTGCGCGGCCGCGACCTCATCAACGGCTTGCCGAAGAGCATAAGGGTGACCACCGAGGACATCGTCGAGGCGCTCAAGGAGCCGCTCCAGAAGATCGCCGACGGCGTCCGGCGGGTCTTGGAGCAGGCGCCGCCGGAGCTGGTAAGCGACGTCATCGACCGCGGCATCATCATGACGGGCGGCGGCTCGCTGCTTCGCAACTTCGACGAGCTGCTTAGGCAGACGACCGGCATCCCTGTCATGGTCGCCGAGAACGCCACCGACGCCGTAGCGCTCGGCACCGGTCAAGCCCTCGACATGATCCACGTTCTGCAGGACGCCCTGATCTCAGACAACTTCCTGCGACGCTGAGCATGTCGAGGCGCCCGTTGGCGGCCCGCCTGATGCCGGCCGTTGCCCTGCTCGCCGTGGGCTTCGTGGCCGGCGGACAGCGCACCGCGCTCACCGAGGCGCCGCCCGACTTCCCACTCGAACTCGTCGAGCCCGGACTTGTCGGCTACGCTCTCACCGCCGCGGCGGGCAACGTCATCACCAGCTTCCCGGTGGCGGTAAGCGGTGTGCAGTACGACGCAGGGACCGGCTTCCCGTTGGTGCTCGTCCGCGCCAGCGGACCGTTCATCGAGCGCGTTGGCGGCATCGCCGCCGGCATGAGCGGCAGCCCGGTGTACCTGCCGCTCGACGGTAAGGACGCGCTGCTCGGCGCGATCGGTTACGTCTTCCCCGGCGCGGACCACGGTGTCGCGCTGGTGACGCCAATCGCCGCCATGCGCGACGAGCGCGTGGCGGGAGCGTTGCCTGCGCGGGTCGCGCTGGAGGGCTACGGGGTGGCCGTTCCCGTCGCCACGCCGGTGCTGCTCTCAGGCGCCGACGCCCGCGCGGTGTCGCTGCTCGAGCCGCTGTTCACCAACGCCAAGGTAAGCCCGCTGCCCACGCAACTCGGCGGTGATGGCGAGGTGAGCGCTCCTTACTCCCTGGAACCGGGGGCCGCCGTCGCGGTGCGTCTGATGACCGGCGACATCGACCTCTCGGCCATCGGCACGTTGACGACAGTGGAGGGCGCGGCGCCGTCCGCGGACCCAGCCGAAGCTGCAGAGTCTCCGCCTGGCGACGCGGGGGCGGCGGCTGCCGGGGCCGCGGGTGAGGCATCCGCACCCGGCCAAGGCAGCCACACCTTCCTGGCGTTCGGCCACCCGTTCCTCGGTACCGGCCCGGCGTCGTACACGCTCACCACCGCTCACGTCGTGGCGATTATCGCCAGCGACAGCGTGCCCTTCAAGCTCGCCAACGCCGGGCGCGACCACCTCGGGGCCGTGCACCTCGACACGCCCACCGCCCTGCTCGGCACCATCGGCGCCACCGCCAAGACCTTGCCGCTGTCGCTTACGGTGCTCGTCGGCGGACGCCGGGAGCGCTTCGACGTAGAGCTGGCGGCGGCCGAGCAGCTCTACCCCACGCTCGCCGCCGTGGCGGCGCTGCGAGCTGGCGACGGCGTCCTGCGGGCCGTCGGCCCTGGCCACGCCGCACTGGCCTGGGAGATAGAGTTCTCGGGCGGCGAACGCCTCAACCTGCTCGAGCAGACGAGCAGCGAGTCGGACATCGCCTACGCAGCGGCAGTGCTGGCAGGCGGCCCGCTTGCGGTCCTGGCCAGCAACCCCTTCGCGGAGCCGAACGTCGTCGCCGTGAGCCTTAGTATCGAGCTCAGCCGCGACAGGAACGCCGCGACCATCGAGAGCCTGGTGCTCGAGGAGGACCCCGTGAAGGAAGGCGACAACGCGGTGCTGCACGTGCGCCTGCAGCCGTACCGACGCCAGGCCATGGTGAGGACGTTCAGCGTGCCGCTGCCACCGGGCTCAAGCGGCGAAGTCACTCTGCTCGTGCGTGGCGGCGACGTGCCACGCGACCTCGACGGCGTGCCAGAAGAGGGTGGCGAGGTCGACGAGCCGCGTTCGTTTCCTGAGCTGCTCGACGCGCTGCGGCAGCAGCTACAGGCGAGTGAACTGGTAGTAGAGGCCGTCGACGAAGAGGGCGAGGTCGAAAGGTTGCTGCGCGTCGCGCTACCCTTCGTGGTGTTGGGCAGCGAGGAGCTTACCCTCGAGGTGGAACCGGCCACCGACGATAGTGGGGTCGAGGCGGCCACGAGCGAACGACGTTGAAGCGTTCGAGAGAGGGTGGTGATGAGGTGGGCGGTGACGGTGGGCGGTGACAGTCGACGGCAACAGTGAAAGGTAGCGCGGGTCCGGCCGCCTTCGCGGTGGTCGACCTGGTCACCCTGCTCTCGCGATGGCAGGAAGCCGGCCTCGCCGGGCATGGGGCCAGGTCGGACAGCGCTGAGAGCGCCGGTCGCATCGCCGGCGGGCAAGCTCTGACGAGGCTCGCCTCGCTCGACACGTTGGCGGCGCGAACCGGCCAACAGCGAGCCGACTGCGTGCTGGTGCTGGCCGACCAGCAGGATATCGATAGGTTGCTTGGCGTGGGTGGGCCGTGGCCCGGGCTCATAGTCACCTCGCGCGGCGCGGAACTACCGAACGAACTTAGCAACGTGCCGACGATCCTGGTCGACTCGACCAGGCTGGCGTTGGCCACCTTGAGCGCCAGCTTCGACTCTCGACCCCGACCGCGAGCCGGGGTTCATCCCGACGCCAAGGTCGACCCCGAGGCCCGGCTCGGTGACGCCGTAAGCGTCGGCCCTGGGGCAGTGGTCGAGGCCGGCGCTGCGGTGGGCGCCGGCTCCGAGTTACGCGCCGGCTGCTACGTCGGCAGCGGGGCCGTGCTCGGCGAGCGCTGCCTGCTGCACCCACGGGTGACCGTTTATGACGGTGTCGAGCTCGGCAATCGCGTGATCGTCCACGCCGGCTCGGTCATCGGGGCCGACGGCTTCGGTTACGCCGCCTCACCTCGCGGCGCGGTCAAGATCAGGCACCTCGGCGGTGTACGTATCGATGACGACGTCGAGATAGGCGCCAACAGCGCTGTCGACCGCGGCACGCTCGACGACACGGTCATCGGCCCCCGGACCAAGATCGACAACCTCTGTCAGATCGGCCACAACGTGCGCATCGGCAGCGACTGCCTCATCGCCGGCATGACCGGGATCGCCGGTTCGGTGGTGATCGGCGATGGCGTGATAATCGGCGGTGCGGTCGGCATCGCCGATCACGTGAGGATCGGCTCGGGAGCGCGGATCGCCGGCCGCAGTGGGGTGACAAAGGACGTGCCGGCGGGCGAGACCTGGGCCGGCTTCCCCGCGCGGCCGTACCGGCAGTACGCCAGGAGCCTATACCTCGTCGACCGGCTCGAGCGCATGTGGCAGTACCTCAAGGGCGTGGTGAGAGATCCTCTAGGCGACGAGTCGCCCGGGGCCGAGGAGGACCCGGAGACGGGCCCCGCCGACCGGTGAGCGCCGAAGGCAGCGTGAGTGCCACCGGCATCACCGTCCACAGCGGACTGCAGGCGCATGTCACGCTTACGCGGCGCGAAGGGCCGCTGGCGTTCAGGCGGGCGGGAACCGACATCCTGGCTCGAGTAGTAAACGTCGTCTCCACCGATCGCACCACGGTGCTTGGTACCAACGGCGCGCGCGTCGGCATGGTCGAGCATCTGCTGGCGGCGTTGCGCCTTGGCGGCTTCTACAGCGGCGTGCTGATCGAGACCGACTCAGACGAGTTACCGATACTCGACGGGTCGGCGGGGCCGTGGTGCGATTTGTTGCCGGCGCTTGGCGAGCCGCCAACTGCGCCGGAACCGCTACGGCCCGCTGAAGCCGTCGAGGTTAGGCACGCCGAGAGCAGGGGTCGCGTCGAGCCGGGTGAGGAGTCGCTCGACTGCTCGATCGACTTCGCCCATCCGGCCATCGGCTCGCAGCGCTGGAGGGGAACGCCGGACGACTACGCCGCGCTGTCGGCCGCGCGGACGTTCGGTCTGCTGTCGGAGGCCGAGTCGCTAAGAGGTCGCGGTCTGGGCCTTGGCGCCGGTATCGACCATGCTATCGTCTTCGCAGATGAGGGGCCGATACGTCCACTGCGCTTCCCGGACGAGCCCGTTCGCCACAAGGCGCTCGATGCTCTCGGTGACCTCGCCCTCCTCGGCCGGCCGTTGGCGGCCCGCGTCATCATCGAGCGGGGCTCTCACACACTCCACAACCTGCTGATGCGAGCGCTGCTCGGGTCTACCGAAAGCGGTGACATGGCGGGTAGCAGGCTATGACGATGCCGACGAGCGCCACGGTGCGTGTCGCGGTCGTCGGCGCCGGCGTGATGGGCCGCTACCACGCCATGAACTACCTGGCGCTGCCGCGCGCGAAACTCGTCGGCATCGTCGACCCGTCGGCCGAGCGTCGCGCCGCGGCGCACGAAGAGTTCGGCTGCGACGTGTTCGGCTCGGTCGATGAACTGCTGCTTAGCAGACGTGTCGACGCGGTGAGCGTGGCCGTGCCGACCAGCCTTCACTACCAGGTCGCCAAGCAGCTGCTGCTATCGGGCGTGCACGTCCTCGTCGAGAAGCCCGTCGCCACCGACGTCGGCCAGGCACGCGAGTTGGCCGAGCTGTCACGGAGCCTTGGCCTGGTGTTGCAAGTTGGCCACATCACCCGCTTCTACCAATCCGTCGAGAAGCTGCGGCACGTGGTCAAGGCTCCCTACCTCATCGAAGCGAGGCGGTTGGTGCCGTCGACGAGGGTCAAGGACGTCGGCGTCATCCTCGACCTCATGATCCACGACATCGACATCGTGCTCGGGCTCGTCCCCGACCGGGTGCTTAGCGCCAGCGCGGTCGGCCACGCGCTCAACGGCAGCCCCCACGAGGACGTCGCGGCGGCTCAGGTGGTCTTCGAGAACGGCTGCATAGCGCGGCTGCTGGCGAGCCGGGTCGCGCCCGACGCCGAACGCAGCCTGTTGGTGGCTGAACGTCACCAGACCATAAGGGTAGATTTCGCCAAGGAGCCGTACACCGAGATCGCCATCTACAAGAGCCCCGCCGGTCCGACCAGCCCGGGCCACGTCCAACTCGACAGGCACGTGCTCCACGAGGAGAACCCGCTGCAGAAGGAGCTCGGGCACTTCATCGCGCGGCAACTCGGCGAGGCCTCCCCCATCGGCACGTTGAACGACGACTTGCGCTCGCTCGGCCTGGCCTCGCGCCTACAGGAATCGATGCTCGCCGCGGCGGCGGCTCCCGTCTGAGCGCGGCTCGCCGCCCGGCGTCAAACGCGCCCTGAGATACACTTACCGCATGCCCGTCGACATCCGCGCCGTACTCCCGCACCGCTACCCGTTCCTCATGGTCGACGCGTTCGTCTCCCAGGACGGTGACGAGTTCGAGTGCGTGAAGCACGTCAGCCACAACGAACCGTACTTCGTCGGGCACTTCCCTGGCGAACCGGTGATGCCCGGCGTGATGATCATCGAGGCGCTTGCCCAGGCCGCGGGCGTCGGCCTGGCCGTGCGCGAGGGCGCGGCCGGCAACGGCGAAGCTCCCGTCGCCACCAAGGCCGCCACCTCGAGCGCCAGTGGTCCGGCGGTCGGCTACCTGGCGGCGATCGACGAGGCTAGGTTCAAGCGCAAGGTGGTCCCCGGCGACACGTTGCGGCTCACCGGCACCATCCTGATGTTCCGCCGCGGCCTCTGCAAGGTCGCGGCCCGCGCCATGGTCGGCGACGAGGTCGCCGTGGAAGCCACCCTCTCCTTCATCTACGGTCGCTAGTCGTGGCGGCCGTGGTGAGCGTCGCCGGCTCGGCGGTTATCGACGGCTCGGCCGCGGTGGCCGCCGACGTTGTCGTCGGCCCTGGCGTGGTGGTCGAGGCCGGCGTGGTCGTTGGACGCGGCAGCAAGTTGTTGGCTGGCACGGTCCTGCGCCAAGGCACGACCATCGGCCGCGACTGCTCGCTCGGGCCGTACGCGGTTATCGGCGGTGAGCCCATGGACGGTCGCTTCAAGGGCGAGGCGAGCGGGGTCGTCATCGAGGACGGGGTAAGCGTGCGCGAGTTCGCGACCGTGCACCGCGCCACCGGCGAGGGCGCCGTTACTCGGGTGGGGGCCGGCGCGTTGGTGATGAGCTACGTTCACGTCTCGCACAACAGCCAGGTAGGCGTGGGCTGCGTGCTCACAAGCAAGGCCCAACTCGGGGGGCACAGCGTCGTCGGCGACCACGCGGTAGTCGGTGCGAGTTCGGTCATGCACCAGTTCTGCCGCGTCGGCCGCTACGCGATGTTCGGCGCAGCCAGCGCCGCCAACCAGGACGTATTACCGTTCACCATGGCGCGCGGCAACCCCGCCAAGCATTACCGTCTCAACCGCGTCGGTCTGCAACGGGCCGGCATCGACGGCGAGCGCTACCGGGCCATGGAGGTCGCGCTCCGGTTCGTGAGGCGACGTGACCTTATCGGCCTTACCGAGCTGGCCAACAGCAACGAGGACGCCTTGCACCTGCTCGAGTTCATCGAGTCGAGCCGGCGCGGCGTCGCCCGCTTCGTCGGCGGCGGCGACTAACCGTGGCGCAGGTGGTGCTGGTCAGCAACGGCCCCGGCGAGCTCTACACCTGGCTCAAGCCGGTACTTGACGAGTTCAGGCGCTCCTCGCCGGCCACGCGCGTGAGCATCTCGCTGGTGCCGTGTCAGTTCGCCGGCGGCAACGAGGCGCGCATCGCCGCCGATTTCAAGCCCGACAAGCTGACCACGCCGGGTGACTACCTCAAGGCCGCCGCCGCCGGCAGCGCGCCGCACGGGCTCAAAGACCCTAGCTCCGGTCCGGGCGCCGTCATCGGGCTGGGCGGCAGCGCCGGCATGGCCATCGCGCTCGGCAAGCGGCTGGGCTTCCCGGTGTTCCGCTACAGCTTCGAGCCGGGCTGGCAGGCGGGGCTCGAGCTGCTGCTGCTTCCCGACGAGCGTGTGAGGGCGCGTGCGCTAAGGCGCGGCGCCCCCGATGCAGCCACGCACGTGGTCGGCAACCTCGTGGCCGACGCGGTCGACGCCGCCGAGCCGGTGCTGGCGCCGGGCGAGCCACACATCGTCTTGATCGCCGGCAGTCGCGACTCCTTCGCTGTTCACCTGATCCCGTTCATGGTCGCCTTAGTCGACGAGCTAGCAGCCGCGCTGCCCGGCGCCCGCTTCGTGTGGCCGGTAAGCCGCCTGCTCAAGCCGGAGACGGTGCAAGCCGGCATCGCCGGTGAGGAGGCCGCCACGTTGTCGGGCCTGGCCGGGCGGCGCGACGGTGAAGTGATCCTCACGCCTCGCGGCGGCCGTCTCGAGATGGTCACGGAAGACGCCCGCTACGCGCATATGCGCGCCGCCGACCTGGCCGTGACCATCCCCGGCACCAACACCCTCGAACTGGGGCTGGCCGGCGTGCCTGGGATCGTCCTGCTGCCGATGAACCGTCCCGAGGTTATCCCCCTCGAGGGCGCAGGACACTGGTTGGGCCTCGTCCCCGTGGTCGGCCGCTACCTCAAGCGTTACGC
>DASROV010000200.1:0-4122 GCA_035646755.1 Trueperaceae bacterium
TCTTTGGAAGCGTCTGGCTTCAGATGAGCACGTGAACGTCATGGCTTCCATGCTGTGTGGCCGGCATAGTTCGCCGCCTCACGGCTCCTCATACCCCAGAGCGCGCAGCTCCAACCTGTGGTCGCGCGGGTCTCGGGTGAAGAAGAGCCCGCCTCCCTCGCTAGAACTGCCGGGCACGTAACCCAGCGTGACCTGGCTTGTCTCGACGGTTCCGGTCTCGGACAGCAGCCGTCCTTCGACGGTGACGCTAGCGGCGGTCCTGGTGCCGATGTTGTGGGCGGTGAAGCTTACGCGGTAGCCGCCGGCGAACTCCGTGACCTCGTCGGCGTGGAGCTCGATCGCCGGCGGAATTTGGGGGCGGGCTAGCGCCTGGTAGAGCAGGAAACCGAACGTGGACGCGAGGATGAGCAAACCCAGCGCCGCTACGACCCAGCCCGGTGCGGCCGCGCTGGGCGCCGGGCACGATGAAGAAGGTGATGATGCTGCCAGGACTGCCGGTGGCGTCACCGAAGTAGAAGTGGTACGTGCCGGGATCGTCGAAGTTCACGGTCCGCTTCACCAGCCTAAGGCCGAGGGTGCGGGTGTAGAAGTCGATCGTGCGCTGGGCGTCGCCGGCTATCAGGGTGATGTGGTGCAGTCCTTGGATCATGCTTGGCCTCCTTGCGTCGGCGTTAGGCCTGCTGCGCAGCGGCGGTGCGGCGACTGGTCAAAGCGGTGATGATGCCGAGGAGTGTGAGGGCGGCCGCGACGACGATCACCGTGGGGGACAACGTCAGGTTCAGCAGGGTGTCGAGCGAGTAGGCGCCGGCGCCGGTGAGGATGAGGACAAGGCCGACGGTCGCGATGACGAAGTTGTACTCGCCGCCGCCGTTGCTCACCCATACTCCCTTGGAGCGGTGGACCAAGAGGATCGCCATCAACATCGCGGCGATCACGCCGAGGCCGCCGAGGGGCGTGAGGAGTCCGAGGGCGAGCAGAAGGCCGCCGCCGAACTCGGCGAGGCCAGCGGCGCGGGCCCAGAGGCCGGCCGGGCGAAGGCCTATCGACGCCAACCAGCCGGTCGTACCGGCCAGGCCGGGGCCGCCAAGGACACCGAAGAGCTTCTGGGCGCCGTGGCCGACCATGAGGCCGCCGACGACGAGGCGAAGGACGAGAAGTGCGATATCTGAGGTCATGAGTTTCTCCTTTGAGTGGAAGTGGTTTAGGACTAAAGTGTCGGGGCGCGAACGAAGTGAGGCGGCCGCGCGTCACGGCGGCTTACTAGCGTGTGAGCAACAGGACCTACCTCTGCGAGCGATCGAGCTTGCGGAGCAGGCGCAACAGGTCCCGCTGTTCCCCGTCCGAGAGGGCGGACATCCGCTCCGCTTGCCAGTCTTCGTGCTCAGGCACCACCTGCTCGAACAGGTCCTGCCCTTGCGGCGTGAGGAAGAGGTGGTTGCTGCGCCCTTCCCGGCGGCGCTCGACCAGGCCCTTTTTGGCGAGGCCGTCGAGAAGTTGACAGACGTTGCCTTGGGTGACGAGGAGCCGGTCGGCGAGCTCCTGCTGCGTGGGGCCGCGCGCGGAGCCGACCTGCGCGATCACGTCGAACTGCGCGTGCGTCAACCCCTGTTCCCGCAGTCGTTCGGCGGCCGCGCGGTTGCTGCGGTTGACCACCCGCGCCATGCGCAGCCATGCCAAGAGCGCGGGCGAGTGCGACTCCTGCGGGCGCGTGGGGGCGGTGTGGGCGCTCTCGATCACGTCCACACTTTAGACCTAAACTATCGCCGTGTCAACGATCGCGGGCGTCCGGCGGTTGCTACTGTTACCGGATGAATGGCCTAGGGCGCGTGCTCAGCCACGAGGAAGCGTCCGCCGTCGAGGCGAAGTTCGCCAAGCACCGCGCCAGCGTCCCCGACGATGGAGAACTGGCTCCGCCTGCCGACGTGCACACGATCGAGGCTATCGTTCGCGCCGCCTTCTGGGCCAGCCTGCGACGAGAAGAGGGCCGAACACCGAAGCTGTCACTGGCCTTACTACGGCCCGACGCGTCGCCCGAAGTGCTTCGGTTCGCCCAACCGCTGCCGCTGACGCCAAGTGTGTTGACCAGGCTGGGGCCGGCGGTAGAGCGCGCCGGCATACATGTCGCCGTCTGGAGCAAAGACCAGGAGTTCTTCAGTTTGGGGCATCGTGAGGAAGCTCCCCGACCTCTGTTTCGTGCTCGAGGTGCTCGAGCCGGGCCTGCTGGTGATCAAGTACAGCCGCGGCGAGGCCTTCGGCAAGTTCGGGAACGTCGCGGTGCTCGAGGGCGGAGAGGTCAAGCTCGTGGACGAGGCGTTCGCGAACCGGCCAGACTGCCCGCAAGTCCTCTCCTCGATCTTCGGCTTCGACCCGGATCAACCCTGGTTCAGCGAGGCGAACATCCACATTCGGCTGGCTGCCTCCATCCGAACTCACGGTCACGGCGGCCTGATGCTCATCGTCCCCGCAGGTCAAGAGCGGTGGCGGGACTCGATCTCTTGGCCGACACCGTACGTGGCGACGCCAGCCTTCTCCAGGCTGGCCGAGCTGACACGTCGAACGTCGGCCGCCGAGCCCGGTCCCGGTCGGGAGCTGGAACTTCATCGCGCCATCGACGGCGTGGCCGGCCTCACGGCGGTCGACGGAGCGACCGTCATGAACCGCCACCACGAGGTCCTGGCCTTCGGCGCGATGGTTAGGCGCTCCGACGAGAGCCGGTCGGTCGGGCGATTGCTGCTGACAGAGCCCGTCGTCGGCAACGTCGCGTCGATCGTCGATCCAAGTGTTGTCGGGCACTCCAGGCACCTGGCGGCAGCGCAGTTCGTTCACGATCAGCCCGACGCGCTCGCGCTCGTGGCCTCGCAGGACGGCCGCTTCACGGTCTTCGCCTGGTCGGACGCCGACGAACTGGTTCGCGCCCACCGGATCGACGCGCTGTTGTTGTAGTAGTGCCGTTGCGGTAGTGACTCCCCGAGAAGTTGAGCATCGCCGGGCGCCACAAGCTCCTCCGACACACCCCAACCTCCTTGCGCTTATTTCGTATAGGTACTATCCTGCTCTTGGAGGGACAGATGGCTCCGACCACCAAGCGAATGACCTCGAAGCAGCGGCCGTTGACGATTACGGCGCCAGTTGCTGAACGTGCTGCCATCCGTGAGGTTGTTGAGACCGTGCGCGGCGTGTCGACCGGGCGGGGGCGCAAGGTCCGACTCAAGTTGAATGGCTGTGAGCTGCCAATGCCCAAGTCACTGCTAGAACTGATCGTTCGCGCAGGTGACGAATTGGCGGCCGGTGAGTCAGTAGTGGTCGCTAGCGATGACGAGTTGCTGACGACCACACAAGCGGCCGAACTCTTGAACCTGTCTAGGCCGTCGGTGGTCAATATTTGTGACTCCGGGAGGTTGCCCTATCAGTTGGCCGGCAAACATCGCCGCCTGCGCCTGGCGGACGTCCTGGAGTTCCGAGACAGGCGCGAAGCCGCGTGGTGGGACAGGTTCGGGGAGCTGATCCGCGACACTGAGGTCGCGAGCGGCTACGACAGCGAGTTCAACGCCTGGCCAACTGACTGATAGCGGGTGCCCGACGCGCTCATCGCGGTGCTAGACGCGAACGTCTTGTATCCGCCGACCTTGAGAGACTTTCTCCTCGCCACCGCGGCTAGCGGCTTCTACGCTCCGCGCTGGAGCGATGAAATTCTAGACGAGGTCGCGAGGAATCTCGCGAAGCGGATGACACCCGAGAACGCCGCCAGATTGGTTGGAGGCATGAGGGAGTTGTTCCCAAAGGCTCTGGTAGAGGGGTACGAACGGCACCTACCGGGCCTCGCCAACGAGGAAAAAGATCGGCACGTGGTCGCCACAGCACTAGAAGCAACGGCGCCGCTGATCGTGACGGGTAATCGGCGAGACTTCTCGCCACTGCCCGCCAGCTTACAGGCCATAGAGGCCGATGACTTCTTGTGCGGCTTCTTGGATGCGAAGACGGAGCTGATCCGCTGTGTTGACCGAGTACGGAAGCTCTGGCCGAGTCCGCCTTCAGCAAGCGCCTACCTAGCGCAGCTCGGGAAATTGGCGCCTCGATTTGCTGCCGAAATGCGCCAGTACTACAGATAGCCACCGGCGATCG
>DASROV010000201.1:0-2499 GCA_035646755.1 Trueperaceae bacterium
GCCGGCAGAGGTGGCGTTCGCGGCGGCGGCGGTCATTCTCACGGTAATCGGAGTTCTCGGCCGGGATGAGCCGTACGCTGCGATCGACTGGCCGATAATCGTGCTCATCGCCGCCCTCATCCCGGTTGGCACGGCGCTGGAGACGAGCGGCGGCACCGCCCTCATCGCTGACGCGCTCCTCGGCCTTACCGGAGGTCTGGGCCCCGTATGGGTGCTGGTGCTGCTGATGGTGGTCACGATGGCGCTCACCGACGTGATCAACAACGCCGCCACGGTAGTGCTCATGGCGCCGCTGGCCATCGGGCTCGCCGAGCGCCTCGGCGTAAGCCTCGACCCGATGCTGATGGGCGTCGCCATAGCGTCCTCGTGCGCCTTCCTGACGCCGATCGGACACCAATCGGCGACGCTCGTCATGAAGCCGGGCGGTTACCGCTTCCAGGACTATTGGCGGATGGGCCTGCCGTTGGAGATCCTGGTGCTGCTGGTGAGCGTGCCGCTGCTGTTGCTCGTCTTCCCTTGGTGAGGACTGTGGCCGCTGACGTTCCCAGAGAGGGCCCCGTTCACCTGGTCCGCTGGGGTCCCGGCCCTCACTCCCGCCGCGGCTGATAACTCCCAACCTCAGACCTCAAACTGACAGCGAGCCGGTTCCATGTGTTGATGGTGGTGATGGCCAAGGTCAGATCCACCAGCTCCTTCTCGTCGAAGTGCTCGCGCACGCGTTCAAATAGTTCGTCGGGGACGTCGTTCTGCGAGATCAGGGTGAGCGCCTCCGTCCACTCCAACGCGGCTCGTTCGCGCTCACTGTAGAAGGGCGCCTCACGCCACGCCGACAGCAAGTAGAGGCGCTGCTCCGTCTCGCCGGCAGCGCGGGCGTCCTTGGTGTGCATGTCGACGCAGTACCCGCAACCGTTCATCTGTGAGGCACGAGTCTTGACGAGTTCGAGCAGCGAGTGCTCTAGACCGCAATGCCTCACGTAGGCCTCCAGCTTGCCCAAGGCGACGATCCCCTCGTTGCCCATCTTGCTGTACTCGATTCGCTTCGACACGGTGTTCCTCCTTGAAGTTCCCTACAAGAGTCGCAAAAGAATACGCACCTCGTCGCCGGCCCTAAGGCTTTCGGCCTTCCTCACCTGCGCTTTCACCGGTAGGACGTAAGTCGCCGACTTGCCGTCCCAGAAGATGGAGGTGCGCCAGACGGTTGCTCCGATAGTCACCTCTACACGCAGGGAGCCGAAGCCTCCACTAATACCGCGGAACTCAGCGCGAATCTCCGACGACGCTTCCGCAGGCACGCTGAGGAAGTGCCAAGCCGCCGGTCCGTCGTAAAGCCACAGTGGCGCGCTGAGCTCGTACAGGTCGGGCACAACGCAAGGATAGTAGAGTCTGCATCTGAAACAGGAAGCCGACCATGACCGCTGAAGATTCCACAGAGAGCCTCGTCCACCTGGTCCCCTGGGGGCCCGAAGACCTCCCACTCCTCGAGAAACTACTTGGTGACCCACAGATGATGGTGCATCTAGGCGGACCAGAGAGCCTCGAGAAGATCAGGTCCCGACAGAAGCGCTACGAGGACAGCGAGCGGCTGGGCGACTCGAGCAAAGACCGAACGCTCAAGATCGAGCACACCGCGACGGGAGCGGGCGCCGGCTGGGTCGGTTACTGGGAAAGCCGTTGGCGTAATGAGCAGGTCTACGAGATCGGCTGGTCGGTGCTGCCGGCGTTCCAGGGGCGTGGCATAGCCACCGCGGCAGCGGCGCAGGCTCTTCACCTGTTGCGGTCGGCGGCGCGGCACCGCCACGTGCACGCCTTCCCCGCCGTGGACAACCACGGCTCGAATGCCGTTTGCCGGAGGCTGGGGTTTGAGCTGGTGGGAGAGTGCCAGGTCGAGTACCCGCCTGGCCAATTCATTCGCGGCAACGACTGGCGCTTGGAGCTGTTGGGCGGCTAGCGACCATGGCGAGGTCCTAAACCAGGCGAAGTCAGAGTCGTTCGACGCGTCGATTACTTCCTCTCGACCCGAGACGGTTCTCCCAAGTCACCGTGACCGTCTGAACCACTAGGACGGCCTATCGATTCAGCGATTCAGAGTGCGAGCGACCGAGCGTCTCCCATCACCGAAGTGTTGCGCCTCCGCCTTGACACTCCGCCGCTTAACACGGTGGTGCGTAGTGGACTAGTGCTCGACGTTCCGAAGAACACTTGCAACCACACCTGTCATTGACAACAACCGATGCAACTCTTAGCATATGAGCAATGAGCCTAGATCTCACCCATCTCCGCGAGGGCGCGTGGTCGCTAGACGAATTCGTCGAGCACACCAACCGCCTCTTGCCAGAGCTGCTCCCAAAGGAGTCCAGCAAGCGCGCCGCTGATCCGGTCAACCAGCGCCTGGTGCGGCACTACGCGACACAGGGCCTGCTTGACGAGCCTCTCAAGGAGGGCCGCGAGGCCCGCTACCTCTATCGACACCTGTTGCAACTCCTGGTCGTGAGGCGGCTG
>DASROV010000202.1:0-5500 GCA_035646755.1 Trueperaceae bacterium
CCGGCGCCCTGCGCGAGGCGTTGCGAGCTCAAGGCGCCCACCTCGAGGTCGGGCCGGTACCGGGCAGCGAAGGAGAACGCGCTCGCAGCGTGGCGGGCACCTCTGCAGCAGCGACGGGCAGCTGAAAGGGCGAGTGACGGCCTTCGGCATCATCGCGGACGACCTCACCGGCGCATGCGACGTCGGTGGGGCGTTCGCGGCCGTTGGTCGCCGTGTAGTCGTGGATCTGGGCCGAGGGGCCGTGCCGCGACTTGACGATGGTGATGTCCTCGTCGTCGATGCGGGCGTGCGCGACGCTGCGCCAGCGGACGTGCGGCCCGCAATGAAACGAGCCTTCGCGCGCCTGGCTGCGGCGGGCGCCGAGCTCAGGATGCTGAAGATCGACTCGACTTTGCGTGGACCGGTGGGCGGCATGCTCGAAGCAGCGCTAGACATCGGAGGAATTGATACAGCGGTCGTAGCGCCGGCGTTCCCCGAGCAAGGTAGGCGCCTTGTGAATGGCCGGCTTGAGGCGCATGGTGTCGATGCCGGGGTGGACCTGGTTGCGATGCTCGAGGGGCTGGGTGAGAGGGTCAGGTTGACCACTGGCACGAGCTTGCCCGCGGTGCTCGGAGCGGTTCGGGGCAAGATGAAAAGCGGCGGTGGAGCCGTCGTGATCGTCGACGCCGAGGAGGTTAGTGACCTCGAAGCCACTGCCCGTGCGTGGGTGGAGAGACCGGCGCGGGTGCTATTGGTGGGATCTGCTGGCTTGGCTCGGGAGGTTGCCGAGGTTTGGCAGCGTGGTCGGGGTTCCGCCCAGGCGCCCAAATTTTCTGTCGGCCTGGGTGCTGCAGACCCGTGGTTCCTCATCGTCGCGGGTAGCCCGGCCGAAGCAACACGACGGCAGCTAAATGTACTGGCCGGAGAAATTGACTGTGACGTCCGTGCCATCTCCCCGTCTTGCGGTAGTTCCACCGCCCTTTCTACGAACCACACGAAGGGTGCCTCGCGTACGAGGAACCCCGGCGCCAAGGTCTTGGTCGTCCAGACCCCACCGGCAGCGGTACTCGATCGAGGAGAAGCCGCAGCTGCGCTTGCTTCGGTAGTTAGTTCGCTGGTATCTGCTACGAGCGAAAGCCCGCGAGGTCACCCGATGGGCATAGTACTCGTCGGCGGCGACACGTCCGCCCGCGTGCTCTCCGCCCTGGCCGTCGACGGTCTCGAAGTTCGCGGGGAGGTCGAGGTCGGAATGCCTGCGGTCGAGCTCCGGGGCGGCCCGTGGGACGGGCTAACTGCAATCACCAAAGCTGGCGGTTTCGGCGGTGAGAGAGCGCTAGTCTCTGCCGTTGACTTCCTTGCCCGCAAGGCGGGCTTGGCGCTGCCAACCTCAAGCGAAACGATGCGAGCAGGGAGCCAACGCGAATGAGTCGACGCACACCGATCATCGCCATCACCATCGGCGACCCCAGCGGCGTCGGGCCGGAGATCGCCGTAAAGGCGCTCGCGGAACGTCGGCGTGAGGTCCCGGCCGACGGCCAGTTCGCGGCGATGCTGGTCGGCGACATGCGCGTCATCGAAAGGGCGAGAACGCTGTTCGCGCCAGGCCTCGCGACACGCGAGATAGATGAGCCGAGAGAGGCCGCGGCTAGCGACCACGTGTACGTCTTCGACGTACCGAGCGAGCAGGTCGACGTGGACAACCCGGTCTCGAGCCAAGGCACCGCTGCCGCCGGCACCGCCGCGTACGACGCGCTACAGGCGGCCACCCAACTCGCACTAGCCGGCGAAGTGGACGCCGTCGTAACAGCGCCACTGAACAAGGAGGCGCTGAGCCTAGCAGGTCACCTCGGCGTCGGCCACACGGAACTTCTCGCCGACTTCTGTGGCGTGGCGCGGGCCGAGGTGGCCATGATGCTCGCAAGCGACCGACTCAAGATCGCTCACGTGTCCACCCACGTGCCGTTGCGCACGGCCATAGAGACGCTATCAACAGAACGGATCGTGACCGTCGGCAGGTTGGCTGGAGCTGCAGTCGCTCGTTCCATAGGCCGCCAACCCGTAATAGCCGTCGCAGGGGTGAACCCACACGCGGGTGAAGCCGGCCTGTTCGGCCGGGAAGATTTGGACATCATCCAACCGGCCGTTCGAGCTCTAGTAGAAGAAGGCTGGAACGCCACCGGTCCCGTCGCTCCCGACACTGTGTTCGCGCGCGCCGTCGCCGGAGCTTTCGATGTCGTGATCGCGATGTATCACGACCAGGGCCACATCCCCGCCAAGCTCATCGGCTTCCACGACACGGTGAACGTGACGTTGGGGCTGCCCATTGTGCGAGTGTCTGTTGATCACGGAACTGCGTATGACATCGCTTGGCAAGGGCAGGCTGATGCCGCGAATATGGCGGTTGCTGTTGGGGTGGCGGTTCGGATGATGGAGGACTAGGTGAAGCTGGGCTTGTAACCGTTGCGGTAACCGACCCGCGCGACGCTGCGCTCATGCCGCCCGGCCTGCAGGTGCTCGTCCATCTCGGCATCCAGGAACCGCTGCAACGCCGCCTTAACCAGATCACGAAAGAAGTCCGCATCGTTATGCAACGCCACACGCGCCGCCTGCAACGGGGTCGCAAAAGTTATCGAGAGCCATCGATCGCCTCCAAATGGGTTAGTTCGCACTTCCCATCTTGAAGGTCGATGGCTCAACAACTGCCGATCACAGCCGAGAACCACGATTTACAGAACTTAACGGAAGCGACCCAGGTGTGTCGTTGGGAGCGGGAAAATTGCAAGACCGATAGTTCTCTCGAGTGAGCGCGCGGCCTTGCGCTTCCGCCCCCACTTCCGTTATAGTTCCATCAAGAAAACCCGCCAAGGCTATGCGCTTTCGAGCGTACCCTCAAATCGGCGGGTTACTTTATTAGGCGTGCCAGTTCCCTACAAGAAGCCGCCTCTCGACTTTGAGGCACAAGTTCGTAGGCTCCAGGATCGTGGGATGACAGTCCGCGATCCCGATCAGGCCGCTACCGATTTGGCGGCCCTCAACTACTATCGGCTTGCCGCGTACTGGCTTCCGTTTGAGGAGCACCACGAGAGCCACAAATTTAGAGAGAACACAACTTTTGAAATGGTCAAGGCCCTTTACGTTATGGACCGGAGTCTCCGACTTCTAATGCTCGATGCAATCGAGAGAATCGAAGTGGCGGTTCGTGCCCGATGGTCATATGAAATGGCCCATGCTCATGGTCCGCATGCGCACCTAGAAGCCAATTTGGCACATCGCCTTACTCATTACTGGAGAAATTGTATCGATCTCTCCCGTGAGTTTGGCCGCTCTGAAGAGGTGTTTGCCAGGCACCTGCGCGAGAAGTACGTCGAGCCGCTACCTCCAGTCTGGGCAGTTTGTGAACTGATGTCCTTTGGGCTTCTATCGCGCTGGTACGCGAATCTGGGACCCCAAAAGACCCGGAAGAGAATTTCATCTGCTTTTGATCTCGACCCGGACCAGCTCGGCTCTTGGCTCCATCATCTGTCTATCGTGCGCAATATTTGCGCGCACCATAGCCGCCTTTGGAATCGTGAGTTTACAGTCACACCCGCAGCTCCAAAGACGAAACCCGACGAGTTAATCAACCAATGGAACACTGGTTCGAGGCGACTTTACAACACCCTCCTAATGACGATTCACTTCGTCGGGCTGCTCGCACCCGGCGGCACCTGGTCAAGCCGCTTGAAGCAACTACTAGCTCCTTTACCTGACGATCTGCTGAGACCCATGGGTTTTCCTACGGACAGTACCCTGGACGACCTCTTTGCGGTCGCTAAATAATCTCCAAGGAGCGCGCTGGCAGTATTGAAGTGCCGTTACAGGCAACCAGTGCAAGCTCCAATCTATTGGCTCCGGGTTCGGGCCCATTTGCTTTGCCGACATTGCCTACAAGGCAAATAGATGCGTCACGCCCCAAGCTCGCTTACAACCTCCTCCGCCACCCTCACAGCCCCCCGAACCCCAAACCGCACCCGATTAGCATTCCGATGCAACCGCGTAGCCAACGGATGCGCCGCCACATCCTCAGCGTCCATCCCCGCCAACGCCTCCAACTCCCTCAACGAGGGCACCGGCACCAACGGCGCCGCCATGTCCCGCTCGAAGCGCCCACTCTCGTGGAATGCGATCGGCACGAGGTGCCGCGACAACTTCAACAACGCCGCGTTTGCCGAAGCAAGGAACTCATGAGACGCCCCCTCACCCCTCTCCTCCAACAAGCCGTGAAACGCCCGGATAGCCTCACGCGCCCGCTCCAGGTCAGCCACCAGGTCGCTCAGATCGAGATGCACCTTGGCCGCCTCCACCCGCGGCCCCACCACCGCGATGATCTCGTCGATGGCCGGCCGGTAATCGAACGGCAACAACGGCGCCGTCAGCAGTCGATGAACCGCCGCCAAATAGATGCGCGTGTCGCGCACCAGGAACGACTCGTCGACCTTGTCGATGGTGTCGTCGGGCGTGTGCCACCACCAGCCGAGGCCGCCGGCGCGGCGGCCGCCGGTCTTGAAGCTGATGGTGTTCGCGTTCTTCGAGGCGTCCTGCTCGGACAGGGTGCCGAAGATCGAGTTGAGGCCGATGGCGTAGAACGACTGGTCGGCAAAGCGGCCGATGCGCTTGCCTTCGAACTTCTCACCAGTAAGCGACTCGATCACCTCGGCGGCGAGGGCGTGAGTCTGCGGCATGACCGGTGGCTCGGTGATGATGGTCGCGTCTATGCCGCCCGTCGAATCGACGAAGACGTGTGCGACGCAGTTCTCGTAGAGGTCCTGCCAGTTCTGGTCAGCGAACCAGGCCGAGCCGGCGAAGCGGCCGTGAGAGTGCCCCGACCAGAACGCCACTCGCAAGCCGCGTGACAACGACTCGCGCTGCTCGCCTAAGATTCGCGCCACCTCCAACGTGGTGGCGTTCGCGCTGCCGTTGTCCATCGCACCGTAGTACCAGGAGTCGACGTGGCTCGAGAGCAGAACATACGGCGTTGCCGGCGCACCAGGCAACTGGGCCGTCAGCAACGGGATAGGACGCCACTCGGTCAGCGCCTGCGTCGTGATGCTCACCGTCACGGGGCCTTCTTGGGCCAGCAGCGCCCTCAGCCGCTCGCCGTCGGCCCTACGGATGGCCAGGCTGGGCGTGCGCGGCATCTCGTCCAGGCCGCGCTCGTCCGGGTTGCCCCACACCGGTGAGATGCTCGTCTCGTGCAGATGGTCGTCGTGGACGTGAATCTGACCCACGGCACCGCGTGCCTCCCAGGTCTTGAAGGTGACTCCGCTGGCCATGCCGTCGACCAGCACTAGCGCACCGCGCACGTCGAAGCCGCCACCGGAACCAGCTTCCCCGCCCGCTCCGGCACCAGTGGTCCGCCCGTCCACCAGCCACGCGCTCAGGCCCCCGTCCCCGGTGGGGACGGCGAAGGCGTGGCTGATGCCGTCGATGACGTGTCCTCGCCCCTCGACCTCGAGCCGCGCGGGCCCCGGTAGGCTGATGT
>DASROV010000203.1:0-4494 GCA_035646755.1 Trueperaceae bacterium
GTCACGGGCCTTGGCCGTCGTCTTCGCGACTATGAGCGTGCCGCTGCCAACCACGACGATGTCGGCCCCGGTGCGGTTGAGCTGGCTGTCGGCGGCGTTGCGCAGCGCGGCGGCGTCGAGCCCGTCGAAGGCGAACGTCGCGAAGGAGAAGCCGCCCGCTTCCTTTACCGCCACGGCGCTAGGTCCCGAGGTCTGAGCGGCAGCGAGCTTGTCGCGCAGGCGACCGGCCTCCCGTTGGGCGGCCCTGAGGTCGGCGACGAGCTTCTCGACCCGCTCCGCCAGCTGTGCGGGGTTGCCGCCAACGGTAGCCACTAGCTCGCGCTGAGTGGCACGGAGCTCCTCGAGGTAGGCAAGGGCGGACGCGCCGACGCGCGCCTCGATGCGCCGTACGCCGGAGGAGACCGCCTCTTCCGAGACTATGGCGAAGGCGCCGATGGTGCCGCTCCTAGTCACGTGGGTGCCGCCGCACAGCTCGATTGACACGGCTGCCTCGTCCTCGCCAACCACGACCATCCTGACGCGCTCGCCGTACTTCTCCCCGAACAGCATCATCGCGCCGGCCGCTCTCGCCTCGGCCAGCGGCACCTCGCGCCAGGAGACCTCGAGATCGGCTTGGATCCAGCGGTTCACCAGCTGCTCAACCTGACGGATCTCAGCGGCGGCGAGGCCGTTGTTATGTGCGAAGTCGAAGCGTAGGCGCTCGGCGGTGACCAGCGACCCGGCCTGCGCAACGTGACTGCCGAGCACGCTGCGCAGCGCCGCGTGAAGGAGGTGGGTGGCGCTGTGGTGTTTCTCGGTCTCGCGGCGACTGGGGTCAACTGCAGCGCGAACCAACTGGCCGCCGGCCAGCCGGCCGCGGGCGATACGCACGTCGTGTAGGTAAAGCCCGTGGCTGGTGCGCTTGGTGTCGGTAACCAGGGCGGCGCCGCCTGGCCACTCGAGCTTGCCGATGTCGCCGACCTGACCGCCGCCTTCGGCGTAGAACGGAGTCCTCGTCAACACCACTACGCCCGTCTCGCCCTCGCCGAGGTACTCCTTCGCCTCGCCTTCGGCGGTGACGGCGGCGACCTCGGCGTCGGCGGCAAGCGAGCCGTAACCGGTGAACTCAGTGTCGCCGCTACGCTCGGCAAGCTGACCGTAGAGGTCGCTCGCGACGTTGAACAGCTGGCGCGGCGACCCGAGCTCGCCCCGAGAAGTCTTCCTGGCTCGTTCCCGCGCGGCCTCGTAGCCTTCGCTGTCGACCTTCACGCCGCGTTCGGCAGCCAATTCGCGAGTGAGGTCGAGCGGGAAGCCGTGCGTCTGCCACAGGTCGAAAGCGACAGCGCCGGGCAGCTCGTCGCCGCCGAGCTCGTCGAGGAGGTCGCCGAGCCGTTGGATGCCGGACTCGAGCGTGCGAGCGAACTGCTCTTCCTCGGTGGCGAGCACGCCGATCACGCGGTCGCGCCCGTCGATGAGTTCCGGGTAGGGCTCACCCATGGCCTCGATTACCGCGTCGACGAGGTGGTGAAGGGTGGTGTCGCGGCGCCCGAGCAGCCAGGCGTGACGCGCGGCCCGCCGGATGAGCATCTTCACCACGTAGCCGGCGCCGTCGTTGGCCGGCAGGACGCCTTCGGTGATCGCGAACGCCGCGGCGCGCACGTGATCGGCGATCACCCGGTGCGAGAGGCTCGCGCGGCCCTGGTACGGCACGCCCGACAGCGCGCTCACCCGCCGGATGGTTGGCTGGAAGAGCTCGGTGCCGTAGGCGTCGGGCTGGCCCGTCATCAACGCTGTGAGGCGCTCGAAGCCGAGCCCCGTGTCGATGTTCTTCTGAGGAAGGGGCTCGAGCACCCCGCCGTCTCGTCGGTCGAACTGCGTGAACACCAGGTTCCAGAACTCGACGTAGCGGTCGCCCGAGCCGGTGTTCGGCCCTGTCTCGTCGCTGCTGCCGAAGCTCGGACCGCGGTCGTAGAAGATCTCCGAGCACGGCCCGCACGGACCGTTCGGCCCCAGGCTCACCGCGTTGGCCGGCCAGAAGTTCTCGTCCTCGCCCCAGCGTGACAGGCGCGTTGGCGGAACGCCCACGTCTTGTGTCCACACCTCGGCCGCCTCGTCGTCGTCTAAGTAGACGGTGACGTAGAGTCGCTCCGGATCGAGCCCGAGCCACTCCTTCGAGGTCGCGAACTCCCATGCCCACTTGGCGGCATCGAGCTTGAAGTAGTCGCCGAAGGAGAAGTTGCCAAGCATCTCGAAGAACGAGTGGTGTCTCAAGGTGCGCCCGACGTTCTCGATGTCGTTGATGCGCAGGCACTTCTGGGTGGTGGTCACCCGGTGCCACACCCCTTCGTGGCCCGCGAACTTCGGCGTGGCGCCGAGGAAGTACGGCTTGAACTGGACCATGCCCGCGCTGTTGAACATCAGCGTCGGATCGGTGCTCTTCAAGGGCGCCGAGGGGTAACGCAGGTGGCCGCGCCCCACGAAGAACTCGAGGAACCTGCTGCGGAGTTCGTTTATCTGCTCGATGGAGTAGTTGACCCCACCGTTGACGTCGCCCTGTTTCACACCGCCCTCTTTCATACCTGCCTCTTCACGCGCCCCGGCGCCGGGTGTCACGAGCCGTAAGTATACCGAGCGCGCCACGGGTCCCCTGCGAAGCTCTCCGCCGGGGCTTTTCAGCGGCGTCAGTGGTCGGCCGGATCACCGGGTTATGTTTCGCTGATGCCAGGTAGCCGCGCCGCCACCTCGTCTACTGTGGCGGCCGCGCGCGCTGAGGCGAGTACGAGAGAAGCTCGAGAGCGCCGCGCGACGCTGCTCGCTGCCGGCGCCGCCTTCCTCCTGCTTGGCGCGGTCGTCGCCCTCTACGGCCCGCTGTTCCCCCGGCTGCGCGAGGTCTACGGCGTCGGTATCGACGAGGTTGGCGCGGTGATAAGCGCCCACTTCCTCGGCTCGTTCGTCACCGTTATCACGTCGGGGATCATGCTCAGGCGCCTCGGCTACCGCACCGTGCTTGTTGGCGGTTCCGGCCTGCTGTTCCTCGCCCTCGTGGGGCTGGCTTTCGCGCCGACCTGGGCCGTGTTCGTGGTCGCCGCCGGGCTTGGCGGGCTCGGTTTCGGCGCCGTCCAGGTCGCCGTCAACCTGCTGGTGGCACGCTCCTTCGCCGCCGGGTCCGGTGCCGCTTCTGCCCTCAACCTTGTCAACGCCGTCTTCGGGCTCGGGGCCCTGGCTGTGCCGTTGCTCATCGCGATGTTCGCGCCGACCTTCCGCTGGCCGATCCTGCTGCTTGCGGGGTTGGCGCTGGCGGTCTTAGTCGCGCTTGCACGGCTCGAGCGTTACCCCACCCCGCCCGCGCGCGCCTCCGGCCCTGACGGGGCGAAGGGCGGCGCGGCGGTGATCATCGGCTTCGTCGCGCTGTTCTTCTTCTACGTCTCCGCGGAGGTCGGCGTCACCTCCTGGGCGACCGAGCACCTCACGCCGCGCTGGGGCATCGTCATCGGCGCGGCTGCGACGTCGTTCTACTGGGGAGCACTTACCGCCGGCCGCTTGGTCGCGGTGTTCCTCGCGCGCCGCATGACGCCGAAGGCGCTGCTACTGATGGGCTTGAGCATGGGGTTCGTCGGCCTGCTGCTGGCCAACGTCGGAGCCCTTGCGCCGTTCGCTTACGGCCTGGTGGGCCTTGCGCTCGCTCCGACATTCGCCACCGGGCTCGCCTGGCTCACCGCCCTGCTGCCGCGCCGCGCCGAGCAGGTGACGCCGCTTGTGCTGGCGGCCGCCAGCCTCGGTCCGGTGAGCACCGCGCCCCTCATCGGGGCCATAATCGCCGCTCGGGGCGTGACCGCGGTGCCGCTCACGCTAGCGGTCTTGACGGCGCTGGCGTTGGCGAGCGTGGCGTTCCTGGCTCGGACGCGCGCCGGCCGAGCGGTGAACTGAGCAGCAACGCGACGAGCGCGGCTGCGGCGGGCCCTAGACTCGAGTAGAACGCCGCCTGCAGCGTCCAAGGCCCGCTCCATGAGGCGGGCCACAGGCCAGTTAGCGGTAGCAGGCAAGCGAGCATGACGGCCACCGCCGCCGCGAACAAGGGCAGTCCGCGCCAGGCCGCTCTGCCGAGCACGGCGCGCATGCTCGAGGCCAGGGCCAGGCTGACGGCGCCGAGCAAGAAGGCGTGAAGCAGCACGATCCTCATGCCTTCGCTGGCGACGAACGCCTCGCCCGCCGGGAAGGCGATCACCACCTCGAAGACCGCCTTGATGGCGATGAGGACGAGCACGGCCGTGCCCACGTGGCGGGTGACGGCCTCGGCGCCGGTGTTGGGGGCGGCGCTGGCGCCGTACCGAGCGGCGCTCCCGCCGAGCAACAGCGTGCCGATAACGAGCAGCCAGGCAAGCGCCGCCAGCAGACCGCCGCCGCGCTCTACGACGAGGAAGCCGGCAAGCCCGTAGGCGTCGACGGCCAAGCGACCGAACGTGCGCACGGCGAGCCCGGCGGTGAGCAGCCACGCCAACGACCCGAGGCGTGACG
>DASROV010000204.1:0-3063 GCA_035646755.1 Trueperaceae bacterium
AGGAGCGACGAGACGGTGGAGAGCAGCATCATCGTCAGCGTGTTGACCGCCGCGCCGCGCCAGCGCGGGGTGGCCAGCACTTGCCGCCAATCGGCCGCCGTTGGCGCGAACGCGACCCTTATCAGCGGCGCCACAACGAACAGTCCAAGGAACGCCACCACAAAGACGTACGACAGGAGCATGCCCCTGTCGTAGCGCCACAGGCGTACGAAGGATCTCAAGCCATGGCTCAATCGACCACCTGCTGCCAACGCAGCAGTACCTCTTCGCGTTGCTCACCAGCCAGGGTGGCATCGTAGTCGATGAAGTCGAACTCTTCGACGCTGGGCGCGCCCTCGGGCGACTTGGCAGCGGGGTTGAGCGGCGTGGTGTAGGACTGCGCGCTGAACGCCTCCTGCGCCTCGGCCGAGAGGATGAAGTCGACGAAACGGCGGGCGTTCTCGGGGTTGGGGCCGCCCTTGATTATCCCGACCGAGCCGACCTCACCCGCGGTGTCGGGCGGCACTATCGACGAGACGGGGAAGCCGTCGACACGGTAGCGCGTCAAGGCGTGAACGTAGGCGACGCCGATGGCGTACTCACCGGTGCCGACCAGCTGCGGCGGTGCGCCGCCACTTGGCGGGAACTGGCCGACGAGCGGCGCCAGCGTCTCGAGATACGCCCAGCCCTCGTCCCAACCTAGGCGCTGCAGTTGCGTCTGCACGAACAGGTAAGCGGTGGAGGACGCCACCGGGTCGGTGAGGACGATCTCGCCGTCGAACTCGGGGTTGAGCAGGTCGTCCCAGGTGGCCGGGAACGGCGTGTCGCCGAACTGCTCGCGGAAGCGATCCTCGTTGATGCCGATGCCGAGTGCGGTGAGGTAGAAGCCGGTCCAGTGGCCCTGCGGGTCGTAGGCGTACTCGGGCAGGCCCGCGGCGGCGGGTGACAGGTACGGCTCAAGCGCGCCCTCTTCGGCGATGGCGATGAACTGGCCGCTCGGTCCGCCGAGCAGCACGTCGGCTTGCGGCGCAGCGGCTTCGGCCATGACCCTGCTCACCAGCTCACCCGTGGAGGCTCGTAGGAACTCGACGTCGATGCCGGTCTGCTCGGTGAACATGTCGGCTAGCAGGCGTGTGTCGTCCTCGTTGATGACGGCGTATACGCGCACTACCTCCTGGGCCGCGGCGGAGGCAGAGCCGATCGCCAGCATCGAGCAGAGGAGTGAGGCAAGTATCAGGACCAGCGACGGGCGGCGGCTGAGACGTCTCGGCGTCGCCAGGTTCAGGGCAGCGCTCGCCGGGTCAGCTACAGGTAGAGAAACTGGCGCGACATGGGGGTTGGTGAAGCTTCGCATGATCGTCCTCCGGGTCAGGCAAAGTGTACTGCCCGGTTCGCGAGCGTGGCGTCGAGATTGGACCGGAAGTGCAAGCTCCGCGGGGTTCGACTGGGCCGGTTCGACTAGGCCGGCTGGACTGCCTTTCCTCTGCCCGGAATCATCCACGCGATGGGCAGGAGCGAAAGCAAGGCGCCGGTCAACACGAGGGGTACGAGACCGGCCGAACCGAGGATCAGCGCGCATACGGCAGCGCCGAGAGCCCCGAAGTTGATGGCGGCGAAGTCGTTGAAGCCCAGCAGCCGCGCTCGTTCGAGCGGCCGCGTAGCATCGGCCAGCACCACGGTAGAGCCAACGTATGCAAGGTTCCAGCCGAGGCCGATAACGAACAGGGCGGGGAGGAAGGTCTGCAATCCTTCGCCGGCGAGGAGCAAGAGTACGCCGCCGGTCAGCACTAGCAGGCCGAGAACGATGGAGCGCTGGCGGCCGAGCCGGTCGACCAGCTGCCCCGCCACCAGCACCAGCCCGAACATGCCAAGGAAGTGCGAGCTCATCACCAGCGCAACCGCCGACAGTTCGTGCCCATGGCCCACCATGATGAGCCCCGTAACACTCATCAAGGCAGCCATCACTCCTTGAGAGACAACGGCCGCGATAAGCGCGGGTAGAACTGACGGAAGTCGGATCAATTGTAGCAGTGACCGCGGCGGCTCCCCGGAAACGCTTGCGGCCTGGCCTTCGGTTGCCATCCGGCGGCTGATACGAATTGGGTCGATCCGGATGCCAAAGGTGACGACGAAGCCCGCGCCAAGCAGGGCTGCGGCAACCAGCCACGGAGTCGCAAGGCCCGCGCCGCTTCGTGCCTCGGTCAGCAGCGGAGCGAAAGCGATCGGACTAAGAATCGCTCCGAACGCAGCACCGAGGAGAACGAAGCTGATCCCGCGCGCCCGACGGGAGGGCGGGTACATGTCTGCCGCACCAGCTCTGGCCAGGTTGATCGTCCCAGAACAGGCTCCGACCAAGATCAGCCCGAGGAGAAACAGTGGGACCGACCCCACGTCGGTTCCAAGATAGACAACAGCCGCGCCCGCTGCCCCGATGGCGAAACCAACCCTAAGGCCGAGGGCGCGCCCACGGGCGTCCATCAGGCGCCCCATAAGGAGGCTCGCTACTGCCCAGCTGACGAGGTAAAGGCCGGGCGCGAAGCCGCCCAAAGAGGTCTGGCCCGTGAGGCGTGAGAGAACGACCGCCGACAACGCCACGACCAGTTGCACGACGGCCCAACTCAGGCCCATGCAGGCGGCCAGGACTACGGTGTTTCTACGGACCGCCTTCGGCAGGTCAAAGCCGTCGTCGTTTGCCGAGCCTTCGTGGTCATCTGTTCTGCTTTGTAATTGCACGTCACCAACTCACTAGGCAGATCGTGTGGCTACGTATTGGCACAGTGTAGATCGTAGTCGGGCGCGCCTGACTCCTGTCGGCGATTGCTGTTTCTGTCGTGGTTCCTGCAAGTGCCCTTGACAACGCTCCAGCTCGTATCTACACTGTCCCCACATTAGTAAGTAAGATTTCTTTACTAACCGTGGGGAGGTGATAAGTGAGTCGTTCCGCGCCCTCGACGACGGTGTAGTACCGTCGCAAAGCACGCTTTAGCGAGATCGTTGTTGGGGACCCGCGCTGCACGTCAGCCGGAAGAAGTAGGCGAGAAGCCGACTTCGCTTGTCAGATAACGTTGTGAGACCACGGAGGAA
>DASROV010000205.1:0-2672 GCA_035646755.1 Trueperaceae bacterium
CCGCCGAGGCGTACGCGACCCACAGCGACGGGTGCTCATTGAGCACCGACGCCGGCAGTGTTGCCAGCCAGTCAAGCACCGGCGTGGCCGCGCCGCGAAAGTGCAGCGGCACGCCGCTGCCCGTGACCAGACGTTCGGCCCGCACCACGTCGTTGGCAGCGGTCGCGTGGTGAAAGGCTTCCAGCGCGAGACCGTTGTCCTCGAACCAGGCGCTGGCACGAGCGTGGAGCTCGGCCGCGCCGATCACCGCGGCGCTTGTCCCCGCGGTGATCGACGACGCGCGTTGCCGCTGTTGCAGCCTCTGCCGCAACAGGTCGGCGAAGAGATGGTGATAGCGGTACCAGCGGCGGTCGTCATCCAACGGCACGACGAACAGGTTCGCCTGCTCGATGGCTGCCAGCGTCTCTTCGCCGGAGATTTCGGGGTTTTGGAGTAGCGCGTCGCAAAGCGGGCCACACATTCGGCCAAGGACCGAGGTGTGTAGCAGGAACGTCTGGACGTTCTCCGGCTGCCGCTGCAGGACCTCCTCGACCAGGTAGTCGAGCACGAACCGGTTGCTGCCGGTGAAGGACGCGATGAAGCCGGCCGCGTCGGCATGCCCCTGCATCGAGATAGCCGCCAGTTGAAGGCCGGCGATCCACCCTTCGGTCCGGGCCTCTAGCAGGGCGATGTCGTCGGCTGCCAAGTCGAGGCCCATGACCTCTGCCAGGAACGCGGCAGCTTCTGCGGTATTGAAGCGCAGGTCGGCCGCCCGAAGTTCCGTCAACTGCCCCCCGGCGCGAAGCCGAGCCAACGGTAGCCGCGGATCCTCGCGTGTCGTCACGACCAGATGCAACTGCGACGGCGCGTGGTCCAAGAAGTAGGTAACGACTTGGTCTACGGCCGCGGACTCGATGACGTGGTAGTCATCGAGTACCAGGGCGAAGGCTCCTTGAACGGTGGCAAGCTCGTTCAGCAGTGCCGTCAGGAACGCGTCCGAGGGCGGCGACTGGGCCGAGCGGAGAGCGCCGGACAGCGCCTCGATGTTCGGTGCTATCGACTGCAAGGCGGCAACGAGATGGGCGAGGAAGCGTGTCGGGTCGTTGTCACCGGCGTCTAGCGATAGCCAGGCTGTTGGCCGACTACCGGCGTCGAGCCAGGTAGTGACGAGTGTGGTCTTACCGAAACCTGCAGGAGCCGAAATGAGGGCCAGCTTGCGGTGCGCACCCGCGTTCAGACGGTCACTGAGGCGTGGGCGTGCGATGACGTCCGGGCGCGTCGGTGGTCGGAACAGCTTGGTGCCCAGGATCGGAAGCAACACTTGCCACTATACGGACGGCGCCCCTGCCTCGCCCTGAGGGAGAGCGGCGCCTATGCTTGCAGGCCACCGGCAGAAACGGCGCTAACTGCTAGCAGCCGCCCGCCACGCCGAGGGAGGAGCTTCATGTCCCTGCTTCCAGATCGCCCCAAGGACAACCCCTGGACCCTCAAGACGCCACCCGGTACGTCGGAGTACACCATGCACACCGACGTGAAGGATGGTCGGCGCATACTCGTCTGCACCGTCGGACGTACGGTCCTGCACTACGACGCCCGGTGCATCGACGATCTTGACGCCATGTTGCGCGCCGCTGTGGATTGGGTGGAGTTGGGTGGGGCCGACGAAGGCAAGCCGGCAAAGGAGGGCACCGTGGAGGCCTGGGGGCGCTCGGACTCCAACCCGGTGGGCGGCTGGTACGGCCTCAAGAAAGGCCTGCGTGGCCGCTTCGGCGTTTACGTCCCGCCGTTGATGGAGGCACTCGGTCTGTGCGAGCTGGAGCACAACGCCAGGGGCAATCGCATGCGGGCCGCGTAGTGATCGGGCGGCAGTTGATCGGCGCCATGCTCGATGTCGCCGGTTCCACCAGCTGCGGTGAGGCGTGGGTGTTGTGGCTGTTGCCAGAGCTTGACCTATGAACATGCGCTCCCCGGCCAGATGTCCAGCCGGGGAGCGCGCGCTCGGTTTCGGCGCTATGCCGGGCAATCTGCCGACTACCTCTGGTCATCCCCCGCCGGCACCATAATGTGGGCGTAAGGCGTGCCCGCGAACATTACGTACGGCCCACCATTGTGCGGATCGGTCGAGACGCCTTCAAGCATCGCCGGGTCTGGCACCAAGATCATCAGGTGGGGTCCGCTGACGTGCCACTCGTTGTCGTCGGTCGGCCCGGTGGCGAACGGATCGGTGTTGCTGGTTCCGGCGTCGCCACTGAGCATGTAGGCGATGCCGATGCCCTCGATCAACGGATCACGACCCTCGATGTAGGCATGTTCGAATTCGAGCCACACGGCGTCATCGCAAGAGGGGTTCGGCAAGAAGGGTTCCCGCGCGAAGGTGGTGGAGGCTATGCACGACCAACCGTTGGTCCCCTCCCGTAGCACGCGGAAGTCGCCATCCGGCTCGCTTGGCCACTCCAGGATGGTGGCGTCTTCGCTGATTGCTGTGGGCGCGGCGCTCATCGCGTCGGCGATAGCCTCCGCATCGGTCCGCCCGGCGCCCTGGCCGGCTCCTTGGCCGGCTCCCGCCGCCGCGAAGACGACCTGCGGCGCTCCGACCTCCTCGGAGGCGGTGAGAAGCTGCTCCGCGGTAGCGCCGACAAGACCGACGAGACAGGCGAAGCCGAAGGCGGTAGCGACAAGAACCCTCTTTGATC
>DASROV010000206.1:0-7396 GCA_035646755.1 Trueperaceae bacterium
CGAACTGGAGCGGCCCTGGCAGATGCCGGGCGGCGAACCGCGACCGCTATGGCGCCTGCCGATTATCTACGCCTGGCACGGCAGGCATCACGTCGCGCAGATCCTCCAGGCTCGCGAGCGGTTCCGGTTGTAGTTGGGCACGGGACACGCGGCGGACTCGGTCACGGTGGGAGCACGTTGGGTTCGTCGGACGAAGTCTGACGCTGTGCCCGCACGGTCAACGTCTCACCATCAGCAAGGCTGCCGAGTCCGGCCTTGCCCCTGCTAGCTCACTCGGTTTCCGACCTGTACTGCGGGCACCACGTCCACGCCCTCCTTAAGGGGCCACTCCTCCTGCCCCGGATAGAGGACGTGAGCGCGCTCTAGTTCTAAGTCCTCAACGGAGTTCCAGAATCCTTTCGATACCGTTGGCGCGAGCGAGTACTTCATCTCGTAACCGGTCAAGGGCTGCCCGTCCAGCTTCACGACCAGGTCCAACTCGGCACCGGCAGTCGTGCGGTAGAACGTCGTGTCGCGCGGTTGGCTGATGCTTAGTAACTGCTCGATTAAGAATCCCTCCCAAGACACGCCCAGGATCGGGTTGCCATGAAGGTCGTCGAGGTCCGGGATGCCGAGCAGCGCGTGGAGCATTCCCGTATCGCGTAGGTACACCTTGGGTGATTTGACCAACCGCTTACCGAGATTCGACTGATGGGGCTCCAAACGGCGCGCCAAGAACGTGCTGATCAGAAGGTTTAGGTACGAAGTGACCGTAGGCGGACTGACGCCGAGGCTACGCGCCAACTCACTTGCGTTCCAAAGCTGTCCGTGCCTGTGAGCCAGCATCCTCCAGAACCTGCGCAATGATTCCGACTGGAGGTTGATTCCCAACGCCGGCACATCTCGCTCCAAATACGTGCGTATGAATTCGGTCCGCCACTCGAGCGACTCTTCGTCTGAGTCAGCAAGGAAGCTGCCAGGGAAGCCCCCACGTATCCACAGTCGAAACAGGTGCTCTTGAGTACGGCCCACCTCGTCCAAGGTCAGAGGCGTCAGCTCGAGATAACGGATCCGTCCGGCAAGCGTTTCCGACGACTGTTGCAGGAGCTCCGGTGATGCGGGGCCCAGCAATAGGAACCGTCCCGGCCTGCGGTCGGCATCCACCAAGGCTCGGAGCACCGGGAAGATCTCCGGCAACCGCTGAACCTCGTCCAGGATCACCAGTGACTCTCGTTGGAGGTCCAAGTACAGCTCCGGATCTGCAAGGCGGGCCACGTGCGACGGCCGTTCCAGATCGAGACGCAGCACCTCCTTCGACGACCTCCTGCCTACGGCTGCGGCCAGCGTCGTCTTGCCTACCTGACGCGGACCCAGTAAGGCGACCACCGGGAAACGGGTCAGCGCCCTCTCGACATCCTTTTGGAGGCTTCTCTCTATCATCCTTGCAGATTAAAAGTCACACTTTCATATTGCAAGGAGCGGGCAGCTCGAAGGCCATATGAGCGGCGACTGCGGCAGGTACCAGCTGGGGCGTGGGGACGCAGCTCCAACAGTTGATCGCGAGAGGTCCCACCGCCCCCTCGATCTCGCCTAGGAAGGCAAGCGTGAGGTGCAGAGAGCTTCGGGCTTGACCCGGCGCCAGGTGTTCTGGTCCGTCCGGGTTACCTCGTCCAGCCGTATTGCGACGGTCTCGTCGATGGGGAAGGCTATGAAGAGGCGGGGCATGGCTGGCTCGTACGGTAGCAAGGCTGCTGCAGTCACTCTCGCGGAGGCCCGCCGGGATCACAGACACCGCCTCGGACTTACCGGCGTTGACTGTAAAGACCGTCGTGCGCGTCCGGGTTCATCTGCTGCCCCTCAGCAGCCTCATCCCAGAGGCGACCGGCCAAACCTGCCACGACATACGTGACGACCAGCTGGTTCTGAGACACCCGCTCTGCTGCCGCCCGCCGTCCAAGCTGCGCGTGGACAGAACGCGGAAGCCGCACACGGAACTCGCCGCTCGGCAGTTCTTGTGCGAGGAATGCTGCGGGCTCGGGCAGGGGCCAGCCTTCCTCTTCATACGTTTCGATCGCAAGTTCGAGCGCAGTGCGCACCTCTTCAAGGGCCTCGTCGCGCGTGTCTCCGAAGGCCGAAACGCCAGGGAACTCTGGACTCACAGCGACGAAGCCTCCGTCCTGTTCGTCAGCAAGAACTTGGATGCTGTACCGATCAGAGGTCTTCATAGTCGCCTGCTCTGTCCTCAAGTTGGTCGATGTAGTGCAGAAATTGATTTACCTGATATCGCTTGGCCTTGCCGCTCTTGCCTTCCTGAAGGCTAACCGTCCTTTGTCTTCCGGGGACCCTGTAATTGAAGTGACTCCCTCTCGTCCTTGCAAGGTCCAACCCAAAACACTCAACCAGACGCCGCAACTACGCGAACGTGATGTTAGCGGGGGACTCGCGCGCTTTCTCCAACACCTTCTCACAGCGCGCCCTGGACCCCTCCGCCTTCGTGCAATGGTACCGCATACGGAACCAGTCGATATGCGGTTCCCGGATGGCGCCCAAGCGACACTTGTTCAAAGCCAGCGCAACGAGTTCAGGAATCAACGGGGGCGACAACTTTGTACGCTACGTTCGAGCGCCGTTGGCGCCTGCAGGTTGTGAGCCTGAAGGGGCATAATCTCCGCCGTATCCTGGCCACTATGAGACAGCCAGTATCGACGCTTGCAGAGACCGTGCTCCGGCTAGAGCCGGTCGAGGCGAGGATTCGCTCCCTGGGCGTTGAAAGCCTGGCTCTCTTCGGATCCGTGCTCAGAGGAGCACCAGACGCATCAAGTGACGTCGACCTGTTAGTCCGCTTCTCCTCGGGCAAGAAGAACTTAGACCACTTCTTTCGACTCGCTGATCTTCTCGAAGAGCGCCTGGGACGACGAGTCGAACTCATAACGACTGAAGCGCTCTCGCCAATCCTTGGACCCAAGATCCTGGCCGAGGCTCAAGATGTCCTGCAAGCCGCATGACTTCCTAACTTACCCGGCTCCCCGCCGCACCTACGCCCCCTCCCGCCGATAAGACTTCAGCAGTGCAGCAGGGTAATTGGCGTTCCTCCCCGTGAGCGCCAGTACCAGGATGGTGACCAGGTAAGGCAGCGCCAGCAGCAGTTCATACGGGACGGCCACGCCCTCGGCCTGCAGCCTCAGTTGCAGCGCCTGCACGAACCCGAACAGGAGCGCCCCCAGCAACACCCGCACCGGCCGCCAGTTCCCGAAGATGACGATGGCGATGGCTACCCAGCCGCGACCGTTGACGAGTCCGTGCGTGAAGGCCCCCAGCTGGGCGAGGCTCAGGAAGGCGCCGCCGAGGCCCATGAGGGCGCCACCCACCAGGAGCGCCTGGTAACGCACGCGGTAGACGTTCACGCCGGCCACGTCGACGGCCTCGGGGTTCTCGCCCACCGAATGCAGCCGCAATCCGAAGGTGGTGCGCGCCAGCACCCAGGCCAACACGGGCACCAGCAGGAGCGCGAAGTACGTGAGCCCGTACTGGCTGAGGAGTGGGCCGAACACCGTATCGGGCAGCACCTGCCAGTGCTCGAACGACTGATCGAGAGCCGGCGGCGTGGTCCCGCCGCCGTACGCCAGGCGGAAGAAGTAAAGCGCCAGGCCGCTGCCGAGGAGCGTGATGCCGAGGCCCGAGACGTGCTGGTTGAGGCCGAACGTGACCGACAGCAGCCCCATGAGCGCGCCCAAGAGAACGCCAGTGGCCACGGCTGCGCCCAGTCCGAGCCACAGCGAACCGGTGTTATGAGCCACCACGAAGGCAGTGAACGCCGCGAGAACCATGGTTCCTTCGATGCCGAGGTTGAGGATGCCGGCGCGCTCCACCAGCATCTCGCCAAGCGCCGCGAACAGGATGGGCGTGGCCACGCGCAGGGCCGCCGCGGACAGGACGATGAGGAACTCCATCAGATAGGCTCCCGTGTACCGCGAGCTGGCGGCGCGGGCGCGCTTGCGGCCGAGTGCCCGCCGGCTGGCGGCATAGCGGCGTCTGAGGACGAGCGCCCTCCGGTTGGCGGCTGGCCCGCGTCGGTGGCCGAGTGCCCGCCCGACCCCCGCCGCCTGACGGGCCGATACCGCCCCAGCAACAGCACCGCCAGCGTGACGAGCAGCAGCACCGCCTGCACCACGTTCCCTAGATAGGCCGGGATGCCGAGTTCGCGGGCGGCCGAGGTCGAGCCGATGTCGATGAGGGCCAGGAACGAGGCGGCTGCTGTCACGCCGAGCGCGTGCAGGCCACCGAAGGTCGCGACGATGATGCCGGTGTAGCCGTACTCGGGCGATAGTCCCTCGATGAGGTAGCCGTGGATGCCGGCCACCTCGCTCACGCCGGCCACTCCGGCCACCGCGCCGCTCAGCAGGGCGGCGACCAGTACCGTGCTGCGGACGTTCACGCCCATGAAGCGCGCGGCCGTGGCGCCGAGCCCGACGGCGCGCATCTCGAGCCCAAAGCGCGTGCGAGCCAGCACCCACCAGAAGATGGCGACGATCACGAGCGCCACCACGAAGCCGAGGTGCACCCGCGACCGCGCGATGACCTGCGGGAAGACCGCGGCGTCGGCGATGGTCGGCGAGCGCGGCCAGCCGGAGATGGGGTCACGCCACGGGCCGTTCAAGAGGCCGCTGACGAGGAGCAGCATCACGGAGTTGAGAAGCAGTGTCGTCACCACCTCGTCGACCTTGGCGTAGACCTTGAGCAACGCAGGCACCAGGGCCCAGGCGGCGCCGGCGGCGAGGCCGCCCGCCAACATGACCGAGATAGCGGCAGGCTGCGCCCACTCGCCGAGGCGCGGGCCGAGGAACGCGGCCGCCATCGCGCCGGCGTAGAGCTGCCCCTCGGCGCCGATGTTGTAGTAGCCCGCCCGGAACGCGATGGCCACGGCGATGCCCGTGAGCAGCAGCGGCGTTACTCGCACCAGGATTTCGAGGCGCGAGGTGCGGCGCGTGAACGGCGTGATGAGCATCTCGTAGAAGACCTCGAGTGGGTTGGCTCCGGAGGCAGCGATCAGCAAGGTGGCGAGGAGGAGGGTAATGGCGATGGCCAGAAACGGCAGCAGCAACCGCAACCGCCAGGGGGCGGGCCCGCGCTCCCAGCGCGGGAGGAGTTGAGAGCGCCACGGCCGCAGCCTAGACATGCGCCGGTACCGCGCCCTCTCCGGCCATCAGTAGACCGACGCGCTCGACATCGACGGCGCCCGCCTCGAAGTCGCCAACCAGGCGACCGCCGTACATGACAAGGACACGGTCGCTGAGGCGCAGAACCTCGTCGAGGTCCTCGCTGACGAGCAGGACGGCGGCGTTGCGGTCACGCTGCTCGAGCAGGCGCTCGTGGACGTAGGCGGTGGCGCCGACGTCGAGTCCGCGGGTGGGCTGGGCTGCCACCACGAATTGGGGTTGGCGGGAGAGGGTGCGGGCGAGGACGATCTTCTGGATGTTGCCGCCCGACAGCGTGCGCACCAGATCGGTCGGCTTGGCCTTGACCTGGTATTCAGCGATCAGCCTGTCGGCCTCGGCGGCCATCTTTGTGGGGGCGAGATGACCGGCGCGAGTGAAGGCGTCGAGGTGCTCAAGGGCGAGGTTGTCGCGCACGCTCAACTCGCCGATCACGGCCTCGAAGCGGTCCTCGGGGATGCGCCCGACGCCTAGCTGCGTGAGCCGCTTGGGCGGCAGCCCGCTTACCTTCTTGCCCTGGAGTCGGACGTCGCCCGCTGTCGGTTTGCTCATGCCGGTGAGGATGTAGACCAACTCGCTCTGACCGTTGCCGGCCACGGCGGCCACTCCGACCAACTCGCCGGGATAAAGGGCGAAGCTGACGTCGTCGAGGAGCTTCACGCCGCGCCGGTCGCTCAGGCTGAGGCCGCGGACTTCGACGAGTGGCTCGGGTGCAGGCGCGCTTGTGGCGGCGCTCGCGGAGGCGACACCCGCGGGCGCGCTCGTGGGGATGCCCGTGGAGGGCGCGTTCGCTCCGGGGGCGCTCGTTGCGAGCATGTCCGCTGCGGCCCGCCTCACGACCTGCGCCGCGTCACGGCCGATCATCAGGCGGGCCAGCTCGGCCTGACTGGCCTCCGCCGTTATCCTCTCCCCGGCCACACGACCGTTGCGCAGCACCACGACGCGCTGGCTGACGCGCATGACCTCGCGCAGCTTGTGCGTGATGATGATGACCGCCAGCCCCTGCTGGCGCAGGCCTTCCAGGGTCTCGAACAGGCGTTCGCTGTCTTGCGGCGTCAGTACGGCGGTGGGCTCGTCGAGGACGAGCAGCTTGCAGTCGCGGTGCAGGGCCTTGAGAATCTCGACGCGCTGCTGGGCGCCGACCGACATGGCGCGAACGCGGACCCGCGGAGCGACGTCGAGGCCGTAGCGCTCGGCGGTGGCCAGAACGGACGATTCGAGCTTGGCGCGGTCGAGGATGGCTCCGCCCTCGCGGCCAAGCACCACGTTCTCCACTACCGTCAGGCTCGGCACAAGGGAGAAGTGTTGCGTGACGAGGCCGATGCCGCTGGCGATGGCGTCGGCGGGCGAGTGGAATGCGACCGGGGCGCCTGCCACCCTCAGCTCACCGTCGTCGGGCTGGTAGAGGCCGTAGAGGATCTTGGTGAGCGTCGTCTTGCCCGCGCCGTTCTCGCCCAACAGGGCGAGGACCTCGCCGGCGCGTACCTCCAGGTCGACGTCAGTTAAGGCCGTGAGCGAGCCGAAACGCTTCGTTACGCCGTGAAGGCTGACGAAGGGCACGGATCCGCTCACGATCTCACGTTCAGAAGCACGCGTCTCTGCTTGGGCTCAGCTTGCTTGTACTCAACGCTCGCCGGTCGGTGTCTCCTCGTTGATGGGCACGCGGAACAGACCGTTCAAGATCTCTTGTTCCCTCTGCCGCACCAGTTCGATGACGTCGGCCGGCAGGCTCTCCTCGAAGCCGTGAAGGGGCGCGAGGCTAGCGCCGCCCTTGGCCATCATCGTGAAGTCCTTGAGGTCCTGCGAGGTGTACGAGTCCTTCGCAACCTGGTCGATCACATAGCGCACGAGCGGCTCCATGTGCCACACGGGGCCGGTGATTACGGTGTCGGGTGCGAGCGCGTTCTGGTCGCTCATGTTGCCGAAGGCGAGCGCGCCGCGCTCCTCGGCGGCCTCGATGACCCCGAAGCGCTCGGCGAAGAGGACGTCGGCGCCGGCATCGAGCTGCGCCAAGGCCGCCTCCTTCGCAGCGGCCGGGTCGAACCATGAGTTGATGAAGCTGACCAGCACCCTGGCCTCGGGGTTGGTCTCCTTGACGCCTACTATGAACGCGTTGACGATGCGGTTCACTTCCGGCACGGGGTAACCACCGACGATCCCGACGACCCCGCTCTCGCTGACCTTGCCCGCTATCAGGCCCGAGA
>DASROV010000207.1:0-2781 GCA_035646755.1 Trueperaceae bacterium
GGCGATGCACGAGCGCGTTGCCGAGACCGTCGACGGCGGCGACCTCGGACTCGGCGGGATCGAGGATGTGCGGCCGCTGCTGGCGCGCGCTCGCGAAGGCGCCGGCATCGAGCGTGTAGGCCACGGCCAGGATGTCGCGGCCGTCGATGCCGGCGCCTTCGCGAGCGCGCGCCAGCAGCGGCCGCACATCCTCGATCCCGCCGAGTCCGAGGTCGCCGCCGTCGACGGTCTCGGCAACGCGCTCGTGCATCGCCAGCGCCGCTTCCACCCCGTTCCTGGGGCCGAGCTCGCCGGCGCGCTCTGCGCCCATGTAGGTAGCCGTCCGCTCGGCCAGCGCCAACTTGACGCGGTCGAACGAGAGCCTCTCCAGTGTGCTTTCGCTAACTTCCACGAAGGCACAGTATAGGACCGGCCCCAAGCTCGTCCCGGTGCCCGGGCGCCTCAGCTGGCCGCCTGGATGGCGGTGAGGGCGATGGTGTAGACGATGTCGTCGACCGAGGCCCCGCGCGAGAGGTCGTTCACCGGCCGCCGCAGCCCCTGTAGCATGGGGCCGACGGAGACCACCCCGGCGGCGCGCTGCACGGCCTTGTAGGTCGAGTTGCCGGTGTTGAGGTCGGGGAACACCAGCACGGTGGCCCGGCCCGCGATCTCGCTCTGCGGCGCCTTGCTGCGCGCCACCGCCGGCACGGTGGCGGCGTCGTACTGCAACGGGCCCTCGATGAGGAGGTCGGGCCGGCGTTGCCGCGCCAGCTCGGTCGCCAGCCTCACCTTCTCGACGTCGTCGCCCTCGCCCGAGCTGCCCGTCGAGTAGCTGATGAGCGCGACGCGGGCCGTGATCCCGAAGGCCAGCGCCGACTCGGCCGACTGCACGGCGATGTCGGCCAGCTCCACTGGGTCGGGGTCGGGGTTGACCGCGCAGTCGCCGAACACCAGTACCTGGTCGGGAAGGCACATGAAGAACACCGATGACACCAGCTTGGCGTCGTCCCTGGTCTTAATCAGCTGCAGGGCTGGCCTCACGGTGTGGGCGGTGGTGTTGATGGCGCCGGCTACGAGCCCGTCGACCTCACCGCCGGCGAGCATCATGGTGCCGAGCACGACGTCGTCGCGTAGCTGGTTGCGGGCGCCGTCTGCGGTGAGCCCCTTGTGGCGGCGCAGCGCGACCATGGCGTCGACATAGCGTTCGCGCCGGGCGTCGCTAGGCTCGATTATCTCGATGCCGTCACCGAGGCTTACGCCCTGCGCTTCGGCCACGCGGCGCACCTCGCCGGCCGCGCCGAGCAGCACGCAGCGGGCGATGCCGCGCTCGGCGCAGTTGGCCGCGGCCCGTATCGTCCTGGGCTCGGCACCTTCGGGAAGCACGATGCGGCGGTCGGCCGCCCTGGCGCGCTCGACCAGCCGGTAGAGGAAGGCTGGGGGCGAAAGCCGCGGCTCGCGCTCGACCGCGATCCTGCTTACCAGCCCCTCGAGACTCAGGTGCTCGGCGACGGTCTCCATGACGCGCTCGATGCGCTCGATGTCGTCGGCCGGCACCTCGAGGTTCATCGCCGCGGCCCGTGCCGAGGTCACGTACGAATCGGTGAGCACGCTGAGCAGCGGCAGGCCGGTGTCGAGCGCCTTGGCGCACAGCTTGAGCACGCGCGGGTTGGGTGTGAGGTCGCCGGTGAGCAGCAGGCCAGCAAGCGGCACGCCGTTGAGAGCCGCCATGCACACGGCCAGGATCACGTCGTCGCGGTCGGCGGGGGTGACAAGCAGGGCGTCAGGGCGCAGCCGATGGGTCATGTTGCCTACCGAGCGCGCGACCAAGGAGACGTCGACCACCCGCCGGGTGCGCAGCTCTCCCTCGCTGAGCACCTTGGCGCCGAGGTGCTTGGCGACGTCCAGGGTGCGCGGCGAGACCATCAGCGGGTCGAACGGCACCGCGCCGAGCAGCGCGAAGTCGTCGTGGGAGAACACCGCGGCGCCCGACGCCAGCGCCTCGGCGTCTAGCCTGGTGGCGGGCCGCTTGAGCGCGGTGCGCGTAGTGCCGATGACGTCCATGCGCGGCGCGTTGAGCCTGTTGACGATCACGCCGAGAACCCGGCGGTCGTCGACACCACCGAACGCCGCGGCGCTGTTGGCGACGTTGTCGTTGAACACGCTCAAGTCCTCAGTAGCGGTGGTGACGAGGATCACCTCGGCGTCGATGGCGCTGGCGAGTTGCACGTTGAGGGTGTCGAGCCCCGGGTGCTCGGCGGTCGCCGCAAGACCCTCGACGACGACCACATCGTTGCCCGCGGCCGCCCGTTGGTAGAGGCCGACGACGGCCTGCAGCAGCTCCGAGCGCCTGCCAGCGGTGAGTAGCGCCTGAGCGCGCTGGAAGGAGATCGGCTCCGGCGGGTCGAGCAACGTGGTGTTCCTGACGAACGTCGTCGAGCGTTCTGGTGCCGCCTCGTCGCCCGGCTGCCGCAGCGGCTTCAGGAAGCCGACCTTGAGCCCGTGGCGGTCGAGACCGCGGAGGAGGCCGAGGCTCGCCGAGGTGAGCCCGACGCCGGGAGCGGTGGGCACGAGTAGGAGCGCGTGGGTGTCAGCCATGAAGGTCAGTAAAGCTTATGCCAGTGGGCTGGGCGGCGTTCAGCGACAACCCGGCGCCCGGTTGCCATACACTGGGCGTGCCGAAAGCGCGTGCGTGCCGTTGGCAGGCACAGGTTTTTCTACTCGTGTAGGGAGAAGGAGCAGGTAGATGAGCGACCGCGATCCCCAGGATCCCGCATATCCCCAGCCGGTTACCCGTGACCCGAC
>DASROV010000208.1:0-2472 GCA_035646755.1 Trueperaceae bacterium
CTCCGAGACATCGAACTGATAGCGGCTCCCGGTGTCCGGCTGCGGCCGGTCGCTGTACCGAAGCGCAGGTCGGCGCTGCTGTTCGAGCAGGCGAACCTCGCCGGTCACAGTTACGTCGCGAGTGGCCTGCTGGCGCTTACCTTGATTTTTGGCCTGGCAAGCTTTACTCGTGCTCGGGCAGCCGGTCCTCAGCACGGCGCCGCCGCCTTCGCTGCGGCGGTCGTCACGGGCGCGGCGCTCCTGGCGGCCGTCACCATCACCGGTAGCCGCACGGCGTTCTTCGGCGGCGCGCTGGGGCTGCTGGCCCTCTCCGGCCTGGCTGCTAGGGCCAGCTTCATGCGCGCACGACGTTGGTTACTGCCGGTGCTTGGCATCGTGGCGTTGGCGCTTGCCGCAGTGCTCGCCGTGCAACCGGCCGGCGACCTACTCGGACGTCTTGCCTTCTGGACCGCCGGTCCGGGCGACGCCAATCAGGTAAGCCGAGTCGAGATCTGGAAGGTCGCCCTCGCCGGCATCCGCGAAGCGCCGATGACCGGCTGGGGTGCTGAGGGCTTCCCCGACTTGTGGCGCGAGCACTTTCCGGCTGACGGTAGGGCGGTTCCGCAGCACGCCCACGACTTCTGGCTGCAGTTAGGCGTCGCCTACGGCCTACCTGGCATCCTCGCCGCCCTCTGGCTCACTGGCGCCCTACTGGTTCGTGCTGTGCGCGCCGGCGGCGGCGCGCCACTACTGGTCGTCGTCGCACTTCTCGCCATGCAGCTGTTCGACCACACGCTCACTTTCGTCGGTCTACTGCTACCGCTGACCGCCGTGCTGAACGGGTCCTCGCGAACGCCCGTCCAGCCATCCTCACGAAGGTGAGGATAGACTCATTGAGTGGCCTCTGTAAGCGCGACACGCCCTGTTCAGCGCGGCCTGGCCTTCCTCGCAGGGCTGGGCTTCGCGGCCGTGCCTTCGGTCGGCCCGTTCATCGCCTTGGCCGTTATCGCGCTGGGGCGTATCGCCCTGCACCGCGCCGACCGCTGGTGGTGGCTGGCGGCGGCGCTCCTCGGCTTGCCGTACCTGCTTAGCGGCCACGCACTCGCCTCTTTGGCCACCGTCGCCCAGGTGCTCGCGGCTTGGCTCATCTTCCGCTCGGCCACCGAGATCCGCCACAGTGTCACCAGCAGCGACGTCACCAACGACGTCGGGACTGGCCTGGTGGTCGGTCTGCTGGTCACGTTGATACTTGGCCTGCGGCAGTTCGACGGCTTCGCCTGGGAGACGGCAAGGACCCTGCTCGACGCCGTCACCTGGCAGGCTCATCCGGCGATCTTCGGGCACACCATGTTGGTGCTGGCCGCGCTGCTCGCGATCGTGGTGCCATCGGCGCGCCTGAGGGCGCTTGCGCTTGCTCTCGGTGCGATAGGCGTGGTGCTCTCGGGCGCCCGCGAGGCGATGTTCGCCTGGCTGATAGTCGCCGTGGGCCTGCGCTTCGTCGGACGCCGCGGTGACACCGGCGCCAAGGCCGCGGAGTGGGTGCTCATCGGGGCCATGGTCATGCTTGCCCTCGGCGTGCTTCACCCGCTCGGCATCGGCCGCACCGGCTTCCTCACCACGTTCGTGCCCGGCACGCAGGAGGCCAACCTGTTCCGCGGTACCGAGGTCGTCAAGGGCGACTGGTGGTACCCGCTCGGCGTCTCGGTCGTTGGCACCAACGTTCAGATCGGCGACAGTGAGCGCGCGGGCCTCACGGTCACCAAGCGTTGGGAGGAGCCGTGGACCCGCCTGCAACAGGTGATCACGCTCGAGCCGAGCCAGACCTACACCCTCAGCGCGGCGTGGCGGCCTCACGGCGATGCGCGCCCAGGCTTCGAGGCGTGGGGCCAGGCCGGTGGCGACATCGCGACGACGCTTTCTACCTACGTCGACGGGGGCACGCACGTCGCTCATGGCGCCGGCGGAATCACCGTGCTCACCTCGAGCGCCATCGACCTCGGCGACGGTTGGACCAGGGCCCAGGTCACCTTCAGCTACCAAGGGGAGGCGCCGGTGGTGTGGTACGTCGGCGCGGCCCCCGATCGCTCCAACCTCACCGGAGTGAGCACGACCTTCGCCGAGCTACAGTTGACCGCCACCGACGCGCCGGTGCCGTACGTTCCCGGCCTGGCCGAGCGAGGCGTCGCCAGTTTGCGCGCGTCGCGGCTCCCGATCTGGAGGGACGCGCTAACTGCCATTTCGGCCCGGCCGCTGCTCGGCTGGGGTCCGAGCGGGCTGCCGCTCGCGATGAGCGAGCTCAGGCCGGAAGAGGCGCGGCTGAGGCCGGTCGCCGCGCACGCCCACAACATGGCGCTCGCCACCTGGGTCGACAGGGGGATCGTTGGGCTCATCGGGTTAGGGATCCTCGCGACCGTCCTGGCATTACGGGCGATTCAGCAGCGCGACCGCGCCGCCGCCGTGGTGCTGGTCGGCATCGCCGTCCTCAACACTTTC
>DASROV010000209.1:0-3578 GCA_035646755.1 Trueperaceae bacterium
GAGGAGCAGGGTCGGCAACGCCGGCCCGATGCGGGGGAGAGCTCCGCCGGCACGCGGCTTGCCGCGGCGCTGCCTGGGCGGGGGCTCGCCGCGCCGCTCCTTCTCCAGGCGCATCTCCAGGGTGGTGAGGCCGCCGGCATGACGCCGTTCGGCCTGGTAGGCGGTGAGGGTTCGCTCGGGGTCGAGCCCTACCGCTTGCGCGTAGAGCTTCACGAAGTTGCGGGTGTAGACGTCCTCGGGGAGGTCGGCGTAGCGACCCTCTTCGAGTGCGCGCAGGTACTCCTTGCGCACGTGCGTGAGCTCGGCGACGTCGGCAAGCTCCATGCCGCGTGAGGTGCGAGCGTTCCTCAGCACGGTGCCGAGGTCTCCCGGCCGGCCCGTCTCGATGCCGCCGCCTTCGGCGAGGGGGTCGCTTCCTTCCTCGTCGGGGCCGCGGTGGTCGTCTCGTCCTGCACTCACGTCGTAGCCTCCAGGCCGCCCGGCACAGGCACCGAGTGCTGTCGCCCCGCCGCGGCGCGAACCAGGGCCGCGGCCACCTTGGCCGCCAGGGAGGCGTTCTCTTCCAGCAGCCTGGTGTTGACTTCCACGGTCTTACCCCCCGACAGTCGCGCCAACGCCGATAGCAGGAAGGGCGTCGTGTCTCTCCCGCCGACGTGAAGCGACTCGAGCTCGGCTTGCGCCGACGCTCTCAGCTGGTCGAACTCGGCCGGCTCGAGCCCGCGCGAGACCGGCTTGCAGAGCAGCACGCCGCCGCCCAAGCCAAGCTCACGTTGGGCGCGCAAGATCGCGGCAGCCGCCTCGGGAGAGGCGACGCTCGCCGGCACCGGCAGCTCGGTCTCGGCCACGAGGAAGCCGGCGAGGCGATCACTGCCGTAACCGACGACGCCCACGCCGTGGCTCTCGAGCCGCTCAAGGGTGGCCGCCGCATCGAGGATGCTCTTAGGCCCCGCGCAGACGGTAAGCACGGGGAAGCGCGCGAGGGCGAGGAGGTCGGCGGACTCGTCGAACGGTGCGTGATGCACGCCGCCGATGCCGCCAGTGGCGAAGACGTCGATGCCGGCGGCGTGGGCCGCGAACAGCGTCGTCGCCACGGTGGTGCCGGCGTCGTCGCCGCGAGCGCAGATCGCCGCGAGGTTCCAGGTCGAGGCCTTGTCGGCGTTTGCCGAGGCCAGGTAGGCCAACTCGTCGGCGTCGAGGCCGACGACCAACTCGCCGCCGATGACGCCGACGGTGGCCGGCCGGGCGCCGGCGGCGGTCACCACCGCTTCCAGTCGTCTGCCGGCCTCGAGGTTGCGCGGGCGCGGCAGGCCGTGCGTGATCACCGTCGACTCGAGCGCGACCACCGGTTCGCGCGCGGAGATCGCGTCTGCGACGGGTTTGGAGATGCGGAGTCTGGCGGCTGAGGTCACGCGTCCCATCTTACTCCAGGGCCGCGAGCGGCTGGTCGGCCGCCCGGTCTTCTCAAGTGGGGCACTACGGTCTCCTTAGCTCCCTCCTGGCCGTGATAACCTCGTGCGCGTGGAGATCCCTGAGCTCACCGCCGCGCTGCCGTGGGTTCAGCAGATCGGTTTCGGCGCGGTCGCCGGTTTCGTGGCGGGCTACGCGCTCAAGAAGGTCGGCAAGGTGGTGGCGATTCTGCTCGGCGTGCTCTTCGTCTGCCTGCAACTGTTGGCCTGGTGGGGTTTCATCAACGTCAACTGGGGCGTGCTGCAAGATCAGGTCGACCCGCTGCTAAGCGGCGAGTCGTTGCAGTCCGGCTGGCGCGGCCTCATCACGCTGCTCACCTACAACATCCCGTTCGCCGCCGCCTTCGTGCCTGCCTTCATCTGGGGCATGAAGCGCGGCTGACCGCATCCCCGGTGGTCGTTCGCGGCCGTCTGGCGAGGATCGTCCCAGAAACTGCAGTTAATCAAAGCTGAGCGTAGTCGTATCAGCATACGTCAGCATGGGCTCGTAACACTGCTTGACATAAGGAGGCTTGACAGCGCCGAAACACAGTGGATACCATGGGCGGTGCTGGCACTCGTACGTGTGGAGTGCCAAGTCGGACTTCAACGCACAGCGGAGGAACCCATGGCAGACAAGAAGCTCAACTTAAAGCCGCTTGGTGACAAGGTCGTGGTCGAGGTGGTCGAAGAGGCCCAGACCAGAGCGAGCGGCATCGTGCTGCCCGACAGCGCCAAGGAGAAGAGCCAGCGCGGCACCGTGCTCGCCGTCGGACCGGGCAAGGTGCTCGACAACGGACAGCGTGAACCGCTCGAAGTGAGCGTCGGCGACACCGTCGTGTTCGCCAAGTACGGCGGTACCGAGATCGACCTCGACGGCCGCGAGCTGATGATCCTCAGCCAGCGCGACATCCACGCGATCGTCGGCTGACCAACCCGCACAACCTCGACCCAGACCGACACACCAAGCATAGTTAGAGAACCGGAGAGAACATGGCCAAAGACCTGATCTACAAAGAAGAAGCCCGCCGTGCACTTGAGCGCGGCGTCAACGCGGTCGCCAACGCCGTCAAGGTGACGCTCGGCCCGAAGGGCCGTAACGTCGTCCTCGAGAAGAAGTTCGGCGGTCCGACCATTACCAAGGACGGCGTCACCGTCGCCAAGGAAATCGAGCTCGCCGATCCGCTCGAGAACATCGGCGCCAAGCTGCTCATCGAGATCGCCAGCAAGACCAACGAGATCACCGGTGACGGCACCACCACGGCCACCGTGCTCGGCCAGGCCATCGTGCGCGAGGGCCTTCGCAACGTCGCCGCCGGCGCCAGCCCGCTCGCGCTCAAGCGCGGCATCGACAAGGCCGTCGAGGCCGCCGTCGCCAGCGTGAAGAGCATGTCGCAGGCGGTCGAGGACAGTCGTTCGGTAGCCGAAGTCGCCGCCATCTCGGCCAACGACGCCGAGGTCGGCAAGGTCATCTCCGACGCCATGGACAAGGTCGGCCGTGACGGCGTCATCACCGTCGAAGAGTCGAAGAGCCTCGACACCGAGCTCGACGTCGTCGAAGGCATGCAGTTCGACAAGGGCTACCTCAGCGCCTACTTCATCACCGACTCCGACGCGATGGAAGCGGTGCTCGAAGACGCGTACATCCTCATCCACGAGAAGAAGATAAGCGCCCTCAAGGACTTGCTTCCTGTGCTCGAACAGGTGATGCAGACCGGCAAGCCGCTGCTCATCATCGCCGAGGACATCGAAGGCGAAGCCCTCGCCACGCTGGTCCTCAACCGCCTGCGCGGCACCCTCAACATCTCCGCGGTGAAGGCTCCCGGCTTCGGCGACCGCCGCAAGGAGATGCTCAAGGACATCGCCGCCGTCACCGGTGGTGAAGTGATAAGTGAAGAACTCGGCTACAAGCTCGAGAACGTCACGCTCTCGCAGCTCGGTCGTGCCAAGCGCGTCCGCAGCAGCAAGGACGAGACCACCATCATCGAGGGCCAGGGCTCGACCCAGGTCATCCAGGACCGCATCAAGGGCATCAAGGCCGAACTCGACAACACCGACAGTGATTACGCTCGCGAGAAGCTCCAGGAACGCCTCGCCAAGCTGGCCGGCGGTGTCGCCGTGATCCGCGTCGGT